>SKSP01000098.1 GCA_007122945.1 Ilumatobacteraceae bacterium
CGCATCGAGGCCCGCGAGGTCGAGGCCTGGGTCGACGAGGGGTCCGTGCGCGAGGAGGCGGTCGCCGCCGCGGATCGGGCCGCGACGCCAGGCCGCAGCACGGGTCGAGCGCGCGACCGCCCCCGCGACGCCCTGGACCGCGTCGACCCCGACATCGGCGACCAGATCCGCGGCGCGGTCGGCGACCAGCGGGGCGAGCGGCTCCTCGGTCGCCTCGCCGACGCCGCCGCCGCGCTCGACCGTGAGCGCTTCGACGACGCCCGCCGGATCGTGACCCCCCTCACGCGTGAGCTGCGCGGTGTCGTCGCCGTGCACGAGGTCGCGGGCCTCGCCAACTACCGACTCGGCCGTTGGAAACAGGCGGCTGCCGAGCTCGAGACGGCCCGTGCGCTCCGCGAGGACGTCTCGCTGCTGCCGGTCCTCGCCGACTGCCAACGGGCGCTCCGGCGGTGGAGCGACGTGGACCGGACCTGGGAGGCCGTCAAGGCGGCATCCCCGTCGCACGACGTGATGACCGAGGCCCGGATCGTGGTCGCCGGGTCGCTCGCCGACCGGGGTCGGACGGGCGAGGCGATCGCGCTCCTGGAGTCGGCCGCCGCGCCGCCCAAGCGCGTCCGCGACCACCACCTGCGCCAGTGGTACGCCCTCGCCGACCTGCACGATCGGGCGGGCGACCCCGTCGCCGCGATCCGCTGGTTCCGGGCCGTCGCCGAGCGTGACCCGCACTTCGTCGACGTCGCCGACCGGCTCCGCGCGCTCGGGCGTTGAGCGAGCCACCGCTATCGTCGCGTCGATGAACGGCCCGTCGTTCCGAGCCGGTGTCGTCATCGTCGTCCGGCGCGCCGACGGCGACGTGCTCGCATTCGAACGAGCCGATGTCGCCGGGAGCTGGCAGCTCCCGCAGGGCGGTCTCGACACGGGTGAGTCGCCGCTCGAGGCAGCGTGGCGCGAGCTCTCGGAGGAGACCGGGCTCGGCGCCGACGAGGTGCGGCTCGTGGGGGAGCATCCGGTCTGGACCGTGTACGAGCTGCCGCCAGAGTCGCAGCGGCCCGACCGGATCGGTCAGGCGCACCGGTGGTTCTTCTTCGAGGTGCTCGACGATGCCGTCGAACCGACCCCCGACGGCCACGAGTTCGTCGACTGGCGCTGGATCGCGCCGTCGGCGCTGATCGACACGGTGGTCGACTTCCGCCGGCCGAGCTACCGGCAGGTGCTCGGGTGACGGCCGGCACCGACGACGACCTGTTCTCCTCGGCGGCGGCCGAACACCTCCGGGCCTCGGCCCCGCTGGCGGCCCGCCTCCGGCCGCGGAGCATCGACGACGTCGTGGGCCAGGACCACCTGGTCGGTCCGGGTCGCCCGCTGCGCCGTCTGGTGGAGCAGGACCAGCTCACCTCCGCCATCTTCTGGGGGCCACCGGGCACCGGCAAGACCACGCTCGCGCTCGCGGTCGCCGGATCGACGCGACGCGCCTTCGAGCAGCTGTCGGCCGTCACCGCCGGTGTGAAGGACGTGCGCGACGTCATCGAACGAGCTCGCCACCGACTCGGCGAACGGGGCCAGGGCACGATCCTGTTCCTCGACGAGATCCACCGCTTCTCCAAGGCCCAGCAGGACGCCCTGCTCCCGGCCGTCGAGGACGGCACGCTGACGCTGATCGGCGCCACCACGGAGAACCCGTTCTTCGAGGTCAACCCCCCGTTGCGGAGCCGGTCGACGCTGTTCCGGCTGGAACCGCTCGACGCCGGTGCCGTCCGGGCCCTCGTCGGGCGTGGTCTGGAGGCGACGGAAGCGACCGCGGCCGCCGACGCGATCGACCTGCTCGTCCAGCGGGCCGTCGGCGACGGACGTCAGGTGTTGACATCGCTCGAGGTCGCGGTCGCCCTCGCGCGGCCCGATCCGGTGACGCTCGCGCACGTCGAGGCTGCCCTCGGGACGAGCGCGCTGCGGTACGGGCGGGACGACCACTACGACGTGGTCAGCGCCTTCATCAAGTCGATGCGCGGGTCGGACCCCGACGCCGCGATCCACTACCTCGCCCGGATGCTCGAGGCCGGTGAGGACGCCCGTTTCGTCGCCCGCCGGATGGTGATCTTCGCCAGCGAGGACGTCGGGATGGCCGACCCGCCGTCGCTGCTGGTCGCCGTCGCCGCCGCCCACGCCGTCGAGCACGTCGGCCTCCCGGAGGCCCAGCTCAACCTCGCACAGGCGGCGATCCACCTGGCGACGGCGCCGAAGAGCAACCGGACGGCACGGGCGATCTGGGACGCTCGGGCCGCCGTTCGCGACGGAGGCCTCGGTGAGGTGCCCGCCCACCTGCGCGACGCCCACTACCAGGGAGCCGCATCACTGGGCCACGGCGCCGGGTACGAGTACCCTCATGACCATCCGTCCGGATGGGTCGACCAGGAGCACCTGCCGGAGGCCCTCCGGGGCGAGCGGTGGTACCGGCCGTCCCCTCACGGACACGAACAGGAGGTCGCACGACGCATGCAGGATCTGGAACGACGGCGCCGGTCCGACGAGCCGCGCGACGCCACGGGTGACCCGACGAGCGAGGGCCCGCGATGACCGCGGGTGAGCTGGTCGTGGTCCTCGCCGCGGTGCTGTGCGCCCTCGGTTTCGCAGCCCTCGTGGTGGTGCTGGTGCGGGTGCTCGACGCGCTCCGCGACCTGCGCAGCCAGGTCGACACGCTGCGCGCCGAGACCGGGCCGCTGCTCGCCGAGCTGCACGAGAGCACCGGGGCCGCGCGCGACGCGGTGTGCGAGGCGCGCGCCGACCTGGAGCGCTTCGATCGGGTGCTCGGCTCGGCGGAGGCGATCGAGAGCGCGATGACCGGATCGGGCCGGGTCGCCCGGACGGCCTTCTCGGCGCCTGCCATCAAGGTGGCCGGGATCGCCACCGGGACCCAGCGCGCCGTTCGCCGGTTGCGCCGGACCACGTCGTCGGGCATCGAGCTCGTCGAGGTCGCACCCCGGAGGCGTCGGGCATGATGCGGCGACTGACCTGGTTCGCGACCGGCGTCGCGGCCGGTGCGCTCGGCACGAACTACGCCAAGCGCAAGGTGCGCACGACCGCGGCGCAACTCGCGCCCGGTCACGTCGCGCGGACGACCTACGAGGTGACCCGGCGGCGCGCCCGCGACGTCGTGGAGGCGGTTCGTGACGGCCGCGAAGCGATGCACGCGCGCGAAGACGAGCTGCGGGCGCGGCGCGACGGTCGGCTGGTCACGCTCGACGAGCACGTCGGCCCCGCCGACCAGGTGATCGTCGACGGTCGCCCCGTCGAGCCCGGACGCGTCGTCGTGCTCCGACACGTGGAGTAGGGCCGATGTCCACCGGCCCGTCGTCCGCGCTGTTCGACGACCTGCGCGCCGTGCTCGATACCGATCGCGTGCGCACCGGGGCGACCGAGCTCGGCCTGTACCGGAAGGACGCATCGAACATGGAGGGCACCACGTCGGTGGTGTGCTTGCCGCGCACGACCGACGAGGTGGCCGGCTGCGTACGGGCCGCGGTGCGTCACGGGGTGCCCTTCGTCGCCCGCGGGTCGGGCACCGGCCTCGCCGGTGGCGCCGTGCCCCTCGACGGTGCCGTCGTCATCGTGACCTCGAAGATGGACCGCGTGCTGTCGGTCGACCGGGTCGCCCGGACGGCGTGGGTGGAACCCGGAGTGTTGAACCTCGACCTCTCGCGCCAGGTCGCCCATCTCGGGCTGCACTTCGCCCCCGATCCGAGCAGTCAGCAGACGTGCTCGATCGGCGGCAACGTCGCCAACAACGCCGGTGGCCCGCACTGCCTGGCCGAGGGTGTCACCGCCTCGCACGTGCTCGCCGTGGAGGTCGTGCTGCCCGACGGCACCGTCACCGTGCTCGGCGGTGAGGACCCCGAACCCCCGGGCTACGACCTGCGGGGCGTGTTCGTCGGGAGCGAGGGCATGTTCGGCATCGCGACCCGGATCTGCGTCCGCCTCGTGCCCGACCCGCCCGCGATCCGCACGCTGTTGCTGGACTTCCTCGACGTCGATGACGGCGCCCGGACGGTCAGCGACATCATCGCTGCCGGCATGGTGCCCGCCGCGGTCGAGATGATGGACCAGTTGTGCCTCGAGGCGGTGGAGGGGTACATCCACGCCGGGCTGCCCGTCGACGCGGCGGTGGCGCTGCTCGTCGAGGTCGTCGGCCTGCCGCACGGTGTGGAGGCCGATGTCGAGCGGATCACGCGGATCGCGCGCGAGCGCGGGGTGCGCGACATCCGCATCGCCGCCGACGAGACCGAGCGGGCCCTGTTGTGGAAGGGCCGCAAGTCGGCGTTCGGGGCGATCGCCCGGATCAAGCCCAACTACTACCTCCACGACACGGTGGTGCCGCGCTCGAGACTCCCCGCGGTGTTGGCCCAGGTGTACGAGATCGCCGCCCGGCACCAGCTCTTGGTGCTCAACGTCTTCCACGCCGGCGACGGCAACCTGCACCCGCTGCTCGTGTTCGACAAACGCGAGCCGGGCGTGATGGAGCGGGTGCACGCGGCGGGCGAGGAGATCGTGCGCGCGTCCGTCGCTGCCGGGGGGGTGCTGAGCGGCGAGCACGGCATCGGCCTCGAGAAGCGCGACCTGATGGGTCTCATGTTCGGACCCGTCGACCTCGCGGCGCAGGCCGCACTCCGGGACGCCTTCGATCCGGCCGGGATGGCGAACCCGCGCAAGGTCCTCCCCAGCGGATCGGCGTGCGGCGACCTGCAGGCGGTGCCGGAGGGCGCGTGGATCTGAGCTCCCACGACCACGGTCTCCCCGACGACGGCGCCGGCGCCGACGGGTTGGGGCTCGCCGAACTGGCCGAGGAGGTCGGGGTCGCCGACCCCGTGACGATCGCCGGTCTGGCGACCCGGGGCGGCCCGGTCCCCGGCGTCCGGCCGGTGATGGCACCGGTCGGGATCGTGTCCATCCGGGCCGACGAGATGACGGTGCGCTGCGGTGCGGGCACCCCGGTGTCCGAGCTCGACGACGCACTGGCCGCGGTCGGGCAGTCCGTGGCGATCCCACCGACGGGGACCGTCGGCGGCGCGTTGGCCGTCGGACACAGCGGACTGCGTCGGCTCGGCTACGGGCCGATCCGCGACACGGTGCTGCAGGTGCGCTACGTGTCGGCGGCCGGCGAGGTCGTCACGGCTGGTGGCCCGACCGTGAAGAACGTGTCCGGCTTCGATCTCTGCCGGTTGCTCGTCGGTTCACGTGGGACGCTCGGGTTCCTCGCCGAGGTGATCCTGCGGACCCGACCGCGGGCCCGGTACGAGCAGTGGTTCACCTCCACCGCGGACCCGTGGGATCTGGTCGCGACGCTGTACCGCCCGACGTCGGTGCTCTGGGACGGTGAACGGACCCTCGTGCTGCTCGAAGGTGATCGTCGGGACGTCGACGACCAGGCCCGTCTCCTCGGCCTGTCGCCCGCGGACCCGCCCGGCTCGTTGCCGACCGGCGGTCGCTGGTCGCTCCCGCCGAACGAGCTGCAGCGCTTGCCCCCGACGGGTCGGTTCGTCGCCGAGATCGGGGTGGGGATCGTGCACCACGAACACCCGCCGCCCGATCGGCAGGTCGATCCGGCCGTGAGCGAGCTCCACCGGCGCATCAAGCAACGCTTCGACCCGACCGGTCGGCTCAACCCGGGGGTGTCGGTGCTCGATGGCGTCGGCTGAGCCGACGGCTCGACGCCCGTGCGAGCCCGGCGGTGGCAACGTGCCGGATCGCCCGAACGTGCCGGATCACTTGATGTCGCCGACGCCCCTCGACGCCACGAGGTGCACGTTCGAGCCCGGCGGCACCCGGGCGCCCCCGTTCGGCTGCTGGCCGATCACCTCGCCGAACGGTCGGCTCGACTCGCCGAAGGCGAGGCTCGTGGTGAAGCCTTCGGCGTGGAGCGCCGCGGTCGCGGTCTCGTTCGACATGCCGACCACGTTGGGCACACGGCTCTGCTCGATCGGGTCCCGCTCGCCGAGCGAGACGTTGATGGTGACGGTGGTGCCCTTGAAGACGCGCCGCTCGGCTCGCGGAAGTTGCAAGATGACCTCGCCCTGAGGCCGGTCCGAAAGGCGTCGGCGGCCGACTCGCCCCTCGAGCGAGGCCTCCTCCAACGCCGTCATCGCGGCGGCTTCCCGCATCCCCACGACGTCGGGCACCACCACCGGCTCCAGGAACGGCCAGAGCGTGGTACGGATGTGCTCGCTGCAGACGGCGCAGAAGGGTGCCCGCGACATCCGCATCTTGCAGTTGAACTCCGGGCGGTAAAGGCCGCAGCGGTGGTACCCGGCCCCTTCGAAGAGGCCGACCGTGCCGGCGGGTACCGGACTGCCGTCACCCCAATCGGATCGCTCGCAATCGGCCTTCTCGGTGGTCGGCAGTTCGCTACCTCGTGGGATGAGGTGCGTCCACTTGGATTCGCTGCGGATCGTCGACACGGTGAGGTTGGGCTCCTGAGGCTCCGGCCCGTCGTAGCGGCGCCGATCCGGCACGCCGAAGTCGCGGTCGTCGTCGGGCCCGAACTTGTAGTCGTACTCGTCGGCGAGGCCGAAGGCGGAGTGCCCGATCTCGTGCAGCGCCACGTCGAATCCGCTCCCCGCCGAGGCGACCGGGATCAGGTCGTCTCCAGAGCCGCCCCGAACCGGCGTGTTGACGATGACGAGGCCGACGTCCCAATGCGCCACCTCGTGCTCCAGCACGGCGATCACCTTCGACGTATCGACCACGAGCAGCCGCTCCGGCCAGTCCTCGCTGCCGCAGAAGGTTGCGTCGAAGTAGGTGTCGACCTCGACGCCGTCATCGCAGCCGCCCGGGTGATCGGCACCGCTCTCGCAGGACTCGACGTCGATGCGGTGCACGTTGATGGCATCGGCCAGTTGGTCGAAGGGGGGCGTTCGCAGCAGGTGATCCGCCAGCTCGCGTGCCCGTGTCCCGAACGAGTCGAGCTCGTCGGACCGATAGCCCTCCGCGAGGATCACGACGTTCCAACGATGCGCATCCGGTCCACTATTGACGATCTTCGTCGTCCGCCGCACCCGGTTGCAGGCGCTCATCGGGGCGGCGGGCGCCGCGAAAGGGGCGGCTGGGCCGTCCTGCCGCAAGGCGAACCGGGCGAGCTCGTCGCTGCGCAGCTGGAGCGTGCCCGGTGCAGCAGTGCGGTCGACGACCACGACGTCGTGGGGCCCCTCGAGGTCGGGGACGAGAACGGCGAACGTGCCCCGAGGGCGGGCGACATCGGCTTGCTGGAAGGTTCCGGCCGCGTCCTCGGGTGGCACCTCGAGGGTCTGGCGCCGGGGGTCGCGCATCAGGCGGACGTACCGCAGACGACCATCGGCCGAGCGCACCTCGACGCGAAAACCGGTCGAGCGCTCGGCGAACTCGAGCGGATCGGTGGGTGGTAGGACGTGTGTCAGCCGTCGCTGGGCCACGACCTGCACGTCGTCGCCGACATAGGTGAGGATGAGGCGCACCGCCGCCTGCCGCCCGCCGGCGAGCGCCCCTCCTGTCGCCGTCTCGTCCGTGTCGGGCATGCTCATGCACCTCCTGGGAACGAGCTGACCCGACCGCCGCGCGGCATCGGGCCGCGTCTCGAGATGAGCTCCGACTGCCGCAAGAGTCTAGGACATGCCGTCCGGCCAGCTGGGACGGTTCACGGGGCAGCGCCCGGCCCGGCCTACGATCGAACCCGATGAGCCTCTCGCTGCGCCTCGACGACGACGAGCTCTCCAGCTGTGTCGCGTGCGGTCTGTGCCTGCCGCACTGCCCGACGTTCCGGGCGACGGGGGAGGAGGCCCTGTCGCCGCGAGGCCGCATCGACGCCATGCGGGCCGTGCAGTGGCGCGGTGCGCCCGCCGACGACCAGTTCGTCGAGTTCATGGAGACCTGTGTGCAGTGTCGGGGCTGCGAGCCGGCGTGCCCGAGCGGCGTCCCGTTCGGCCGGCTGATGGAGGGCACCCGCGACGCGCTGGCGTCCGCCGGCCGGACCACACCGTGGTGGCAGCGTCGAGCGCTCGCGGTGCTCGGCCACCACCGGATGCTGCTCGCCGGTTCGACCGCGCTCGCGGTGGCCCAGCGGCTCCGGCTCGTCCCGCGCCGCGTCGGACTGGCCCGGCTCCCGATCCGACGCGGGCCACCGGTGCGGCCGTCGGCGTCGGGGACCGAGACCGCCTGGCTGTTCACCGGATGCGTGATGGACGCGTGGATGCGACCGACCCATCGGGCGGCCGCCTCGTTGTTGGCGGCCGTCGACGTCGCGGTCGAGGTCCCCGGCGCCGGGGCGGCCTGTTGCGGTGCGCTGCACACCCACGCCGGGCTGACCGACCCCGCTCGGGCCCTCGCCGAGCGGGTGATCGCGGCGATGCCCGGCGACGCGCCGATCGTGGTCGACTCCGCCGGCTGTGGCGCCGCCCTGCAGGACTACGGCCACCTGCTCGGCACCGACGAGGCGCGGGTGTTCGCCGCCCGGGTGACCGACGTGCACTCGTTCGTGGCGACGCGTCTCGACCGGCTCCCGCCGCCCGCCCGGCGGTTCGGGCCGGTGGTGGTGCAGGACCCGTGCCACCTCCGCCACGTGCAGCGCGACCACCTCGCCGTCCGGGCGGTGCTCGCCCACGTGGCCGATCCGGTCGAGCTGCCCGACGACGGGCTGTGCTGCGGCGCCGGCGGCGCGTACTCGGCGCTGCAGCCCGAGCTCGCCGGTCGGATCCGGGCCCGCAAGCTCGACGTGATCGAGCGGGTCACCTCCGCCACCGGCGCGACCACCGTGGCCAGCGCCAACCCGGGTTGCGCGATGCACCTCCGCGCCGCCGGGCTCGACGTGCGGCACCCGGTCGATCTGGTCGCCGAGGCGATGGGGTGGGACACCACGTGAGGGCCCGGGCGTGAACGGCGATCCGCGGCTCGCCGACCTGGCCGCCCGCCTCGACGCGGTCGTCGAGGAGCTCGACGACCTGGCGTTCGAGGGCCTGCGTGTCGCGGCGGCCGAGGGCGACGCGACGCGGCCGACCAGCGACAAGGAGCTGGTCCGGGCCCGGCGCGCCGTCGAGCGCGCCGCCCACCTCGTGCGCGCCCTGGCCGATGGACACGACGGACCCGACGGGCCCGAGCGTTGACGGCGGGTCAGGCCCGAACGCGCATCACGTCGGGGTCTCCCACGTGATGAACGTGAACTGACAGTTGACCGGCGCCTGATCGACCGACGAGCGGAGCCGGACCTGGAGCAGGGCCGTGTTGGTCGGCGAGGCGAACTGTCCGATCGCGACGGTCGTCTCGTTGCACACTGGCGTCACGGTCGTGACGTGGGCTGCCTGGTTGAAGTCGTTCCCGGCGATGCCGGCGATCTCGAGCTCGTAGACGCCGTTCCCGGTGCGCGTGCACGACATGACGTTCCAGCGGGGGACCGCGCCGCAGTCGGGCTGTTGGAGGACGTTGCCCATAGCGACGGGGAGCAAGCCGGTCGGTGCCGGTGTTCCCGGCTCGCCCTCGGGTCCGGCCGGCCCCGTCGGACCCGCCGGGCCGGGCGGACCCGTCTGGCCGGCGGGTGCCTCCACGAAGTAGCCGACCACGTCGCCGAGCACGTCTGCGGTCGGCCCCGTCGCGCCGAACGCGTCGTAGGTGATCTCGATGCTCCCGGCGAGCGAACCGGCGGTCGGCACGGCCACGGTGACGGCGTTGGGGACGATGTCGCCGGCGGAGAAGTTGAGGTTGGAGGTCTGCGGTGGCCCCGGCGTCCCCGAGGGGCGCACCGACAAGAAGCCGGCGGCGGTGGCCTGCACGACGGTGACGTTGAGCGCGACCGCTGTCGCGCCGACCGGCACGACCACCTGCGCTCCGCCGGCGGTCGGGATCGACCCGGTGACCGCCAGGTCGCGGCCCTGCATCGACTCGAACGGCCCGGCCAGCCCGACGTCGACCCCCGGTCGGGTGTCGAGGACCCGCACCGGGGTGATCGGCACGAACGCGGACGTGGTCGAGGCCGTGGTCGCGCCCGCCAGGTGGACCCCGGTGCCGGCCGCGGCGGCGACGGTGACGGCGGCGCCGATCGCGAGCCATCGGCGTCGTCGACCCGGGCGTGCTGTGGTCGGACGAACGTCGTCGTTCGAGGTGTGCATGCGTACACGATCAGCACATCACGGCCCGGGCGTCATGAGTAGTGCTACTCAGACGCGTCGGCGCTACGCGAACACGACCGGATCGCCGACCGACACGATGCCGGGCTCGGCCACCCGGGCGTACACGCCGAGGTTCTGGTCGAG
>SKSP01000357.1 GCA_007122945.1 Ilumatobacteraceae bacterium
CGGGCGCGCGCCACGACGGCGCCCTGATCCCGGCGTACACTCGTCCGTGTGAGCCCGAGCGACCATCGCACGGCCTCCCGCGGCGCTGCCCGGGTCGCCACCGGGTCCGCCCCGTCGGGGCGGAACGGGGGCCGCACGCCCGCGCCGGTCGACGACGACCCTGCGACCGGACCGATCGACCTGCCCGAGATCGTCCCGGCCACGTCCGACGATCCGGAACCGTCCGGCACCGAGATCGAACGCGACGCAACCGACGGCTGGGTCGACTCGGGCCCACCGCCGGTCGTCGTCAGCACCCCCACCGGGGTGTCGGCGCCGCTGCGGGTGCGGGGCCGCCGCCCTCGGGTCCGCAAGGTGACGCGCACGGTGCGCCACATCGATCCCTGGAGCACTTTCAAGGTCGCGCTCATCTTCTCGCTCGTGCTCTACGGGGTGGTCCTGACCTCTGGTGTGCTGTTGTGGAACGTGGCCGCCACGACCGGCACGATCTCCAACATCGAGCGTTGGTTCATGCAGTTCGGCTGGGAGTCGTTCGAGCTGAACGGCGGCGAGATCTTCAGCAACGCCTGGGTCGCCGGCCTGTTCGGGGCCGTCGCCCTCACCGGGTTCGCCGTGCTCGTCGTGACGCTCTTCAACCTGGTCAGCGACATGGTCGGCGGCATGCGGGTGACCGTGCTCGAAGAGGAGGTCGTCGAGCGCACCACCTCGCAGAGCCGTCGCTACGTCGTACGTCGTCCGCCGACCGGCGCGGTCCCCGCCACGCCCGGTCCGACGGCGACAACCGCGACGACGGGGCCCGATCCGAGCCCCGATCCGGGCGCGGACGCGACCGCACCGGGGGGTTCGTGGAGCACGACGCCCTCCCGGTCGACGGTGCGCACGGCGCGTCGCGTCGATGCCAACTGACGTTCCCGTCGCGGTTGAGAATTCCGACGGCCCGCCGATAGCCTCGCCCCTCCGCGGGGCTATAGCTCAGTCGGTTAGAGCGCATCCCTGATAAGGATGAGGTCCCTGGTTCGATTCCAGGTAGCCCCACTGCAAAACCCCAGGTCAACGAGTTACGAGGCCCTCGACCGGGGGCCTCTCTCATGTCCAGGTCCGCGTCAGGTCCGCGCGGGAAACAGTCGGCGCGGGAAAACGAGTCCGACAGCCGAAATGCGATGGCGGTGGGGAGCCGACATCATCCGGGACACTCGAGCCGGCTGTGAATGGATGGCGTGCGACGTCGATCGACGCTTGGACCGGCTCGACGGCGACGAAGTGGCTGAACAACCGACCCGACCGCCGGCCTCGACGATCTTCCCGTGCACGTGTTCGCAGGGTTGACGGCCACAGCGCGTGATGAGTCGCGCCGGATATCGCGTCACCCAGGACCGGCGTTCGGTGGCGCTCGCGCCGACCAGGTTGCCAGGGATTTGGGGACGCTCGGTAGGGGTCCTTTACCGGGTCAGCGCGAGGCACCTGGAGGGTGAACTCTGGACGTCACTGCGGTCTGGCAATGGAGGCAGTGATCGTGGAGCACGCGGTCGACCGTCTGATGCGATCAGTCTTCGATCGGTAAGCGGTTGTCGAGGTCGACGAACTCACACAGCGTCGGCGAGCGGCTGGCGAGGTCGCTCGTGGAGGCGTCGGACCCACCGACGTAGACCGACCAGAAGTCGACGTCGGTCGCCGCGAACCAGGTTCGATCGTCCGGCCAGAACAAGTCCGGATTGCGCCACCCGTCGTTGTCCGGGTAGCGCAGGCCGGTCATCGCAGAGACTGGACCGCTGGTGAGGTAGTACGCCCGATCCGGCAGGTCGAAGCGGGGAACGGCGGCCAGTGCGGGTCCGATCCTGGCGTTGCGTTCGCGCTCGGCGTTGCGGTGACGTTCACGTTCTGCCGCTCGCCGTTGACGCTCGGCGTCGTCGGCGGGTGGGTCCCTCCACCCGATGCTCGTGGTTCCCGGGCCGAAGCCGTGGCCCTCCCAGATCGCGAACCATGCCAGCTCCGGAGTCGACGTGTACCCGGCGCCGACCGACGCGACCAGGTCGAACAGATCGCGATACAGCTCCCACCAGCCGTCGGGAGATGGGTCTGGGGCATGGAGCCGCAGCGTGGACTCGTACCCGTTTGGCACCAACCAGCCGACGGTCCCACGTTGGCCTCGACGCGAACCCGCAATCCACGCAGCTGGGTCCGTTGATGCTGCCGCACGGAGCGAATCGCCAAAGATCACCACCGGAGGATTCCACACTACGACAGCGACGCCAGGGCCAATTCAGCGTCAAACGGACGTCCGATCGTCTCGTCACACTCCTTAGCGCAGTCACGGACGACGGTGGCGCAACCACGCGTGAGCGTCCCGGCGATCTGGGGCGCGCTGGCCAAGGCGACGACCAACGGCGACGAGCTGGTCGTGGACGCCTGCGACCTGGACTGCTGCCGCGAGAACACGGGCACCCTGTTCGACTTCGACCGCTACCGCCGGGACTGAGACCTACACCCTGATCACGGCTCAGCCCGGGGTGATCAGGCCGGAACGACCGTGATCGGGAACTCAACGACGTTGGTGTCGGACCCGTCCATCGACGAGACCTCGAACAGCCGCAGCGTGGCCGGGCCGGTGTAGCCGCCGAACGTCAGCCACGTCACGAAGCTGCCACGGCAGCCGGTGCCGCACG
>SKSP01000274.1 GCA_007122945.1 Ilumatobacteraceae bacterium
AAGGCCGAGGGGCTCGCCGTGGCGGGTGCCGCCGTGCGTGTCGTGGCGAGCGAGGTCGGCGATGCCCTCGACCGGTCCCTCGTCGCCGAGGTCCGCGAGCGTCCGTACGAGCCGGCCGACCTCGACGGGGTGCGGCTGGTCGTGTCGGCCACCGGCGTGCGCGAGGTCGACGCCGCCGTCGCGGCCGACGCGTCGGCGCGGGGCATCTGGGTCAACGCCGCCGATCAGCCGGACGATTGCGAGTTCATCCTCCCCGCGATCGCCCGGGCCGGGCGCGTGAGCGTCTCGGTGAGCACCGACGGCGCCAGCCCGGCCCTCGCCGGCTACCTGCGCGACCGGTGCCGAGCACTGCTGACCGACGACGTCGTCGCGCTCGCCGAGCGGCTGGCCGCCGAACGCGCCGAGATCCGGGCCGCCGGCGGCTCCACCGAGGGCCTCGACTGGCGCTCGCGCATCGAGGCCGAGCTCGGCCCGGCGTGACCAGGTCGGCCGGGCATCCACGTCCACCGGATGGCGCCGCTTGCTGGCACGAACCGGAACGTGGCGTTCCGATCCTGACCATCGAGCGATGCTGCGAGCTCAGCGGATGAACCAGGCGGCGCGGTACCCGTCGCCGAGGAGTCGTGCCGGGCCGTCGCCGACGCGGTGGTACAGCTCCTCGTCCTCGATCCACAGCATCTCGTCGCCGTCGACCCGGATCGACGTCGTGCCCGGCCCGAACCCGATCCGACGGGACGGATCCTCCTCGAGGGTGTCGGCGTCGTGGAACCGGAGGAACGTCGGCGCCGCACCGTCGGTCTCCACGACGGCGACGGCGATCGCCCCGTCGCTCGCGACCCCGGCGATCGACACCTGTCGCGTGAGCGTCGGGTCGAACTCGACGCCGATCGGGACGGCCACTCCGGGCTCCAGCGGCACCGTTCCGGTGAACGGCTGCAGCGAGAACCCGTCGGCACCCGACGTGAGCATGACGAGCGACTCGCCGTCGGCGACCCACGTCACGCCCCACACGTCGACGGGCATGTCGGCCTCGTCGTCGAGCATCCGGCTCCACTGTGGGCCGGTCGTGAGGTCGACGACGGCGACGAAGAAGGAGTTCGCCGTCGCGAGCCGACGGCCGGTGGGGTCGAGCACCGGTGTGTAGCCGGCCATCACCTGCAGCCGTTCCGAGTCGGCGCCGTCGGCCGCCAGCACGTTGCCGGACACGGGCTCGCAGCAGTCGCCGTAGACGACGGCGCCTTCGTGCACCCCGGCCACGTGGTCGACCTGGTTCGGCGGGGGTCCCTCGACGACGGGGTCGCGCGGATCGGTGAGCTCGGCGAGTCGGAACGGTGCGGTCGGCGCCGCACCGAGGATCCCGGGGTGGTACCAGAGGTCACCGTCGGCGTGGGCGATCGCGAGGTCGGCCGGCCCGACCTGGATGTCGCCCGACGGGATGTCGATCCCGGTGGTCTCGGTGACCCCGGCCGGCAGCTCCTCCTCCGGGGTGGTCGGCTCCGGGGTGGTCGGCTCCGGGCTGGTCGACTCGGAGGCGTCCGGCGGGGTGTCCGGCGCCGGCTCGGGTGGTGTCGCCAGCTCGCCGGCGTCGACGCGGATCACGTCGTCGGTGCAGCACGCCGGTGGGTCGTCGTTCGCGACCCAGACGGTGAATGCTTCGTCGGGAAGATCGGCGCGGTCCACGACGACGACGACGGCGTGGGGGTTCGCGTCGTCGGTGCAGCCGGGCCCGCCCTCGACGGGGAGCTCCGGGTAGAGGTAGCCCGTCGCCGGGTCGTGTCGGACGGCGGCGAGCGGCCCGAACGGGCAGCTGCTCGACGCGGCCGGCCCGAAGTGGATCACGACGTTCGTCGCCGGGTCGACCAGTTCCGGGTCGATGTCGAGATCGAGTTCGAGCTGTGCCCACAGCGCGTCCTGCTCGTCGGCGGTGTTCGCGACGGTCACCGACCACACCGGCCCGACCGGTTCGCCGTCGATCAGGACGCGGTGCGGGATCACCACCGATGCGTCGCCATCGTTGCCGTCGGGCTCGGTCGCCCCCGGAGCCGGCGGCGCTTCGTCGGCCGGTGCGGTCGCCGGAGTCGTGTCGGCCGGGGTGAGGGTCGTGGGTGCCTCGGCGCCGCGAGCGGTGATGACCAGCACGGCCGCGCCGACGACCAGAACGGTCGCCGCGGCGGCGGCCCACCCGCGCCGACCACCAGGGGTCGATGACGCGGGTCGGCGCTCGACCTGATCCCAGGGCAACGGCGGGGGTGCTGCGGCGGCCTGCTCCGCCGACAGCTGCTGCAAGCGGCGATCGAGTTCGGCATCGCCGTCGGGCCGGTCGCCGTCGGGCCGGTGTCCGTCGGGGCCGGTGGTCGTCGGGCCGGTGGTCGTCGGGCCGGTGCTCGTCGGGGCTGCTCATGCCAGTTGGGAACGGTTGCGGGTCGAGGCGATCGCCGAGTTGATCGTGCACTCGGGCGAACTCGATGTGCGGTCTCCCGAGGTGGTGGAGTTGATCGATTGGGACACGTTGCGCACCGGGGTGCTCGACGCCGGAGGGGTGTGTGAGAGCCACGGCGGCGGCGAGTTGACTCCCGACACGGTGCGCCGGATGGCGTGTGACGCCGGGGTGGTGCCCGTCGTGTTGGGCGGCGACGGGGTGCCGATGGACCACGGAC
>SKSP01000031.1 GCA_007122945.1 Ilumatobacteraceae bacterium
GACGATGCGGTGGACGGTGCACGGTGAGCGGACGATCTACGACAGCGAGTGGGTTCGTCTCACACTCGTCGACGTCGAACTCCCCGACGGCGACCGCTTCGACCACCACGTCGTCCGGGCACCGCGCCACGCCGCCGGCGTCGTCGTGCACGATCCCGAACGTGGCGTGCTGCTGCTGCACCGCCACCGCTTCATCACCGACACGTGGGGGTGGGAGATCCCCGCCGGAGCGATCGACCACGGCGAGTCCGTCGAGGAGGCCGCCGCCCGCGAGGTGCTCGAGGAGACCGGCTGGCAGCCGCTCGATGTCCAACCCCTCGTGACGTACCACCCGACGAACGGCTTGTCGGACCAGCGCTTCCACACGTTCGTCGCCCGCGGCGCGACGCACGTCGGCGATCCGTCCGACCCGCACGAGGCCGATCGCGTCGAGTGGGTCGCCCCCGACGAGGTCCGCCGGCTCGTCGAGCGCGGCGAGGTGCTCGACGGGATGTCGCTGACGGCGCTGTCGTTCGCCTTGGCGACCGGTCGCCTCGGCTGAACGTCCGGTCCGGTTGCGCGACTACAGGTACTGGCCGGTCTGGACCCGTTCGATGGCGCGACCGCCCTCGGGGTCGTCGTCGCGGGCCTCCGCGACGAGGGTCCGGATGAACACGATCCGCTCCCCCTTCTTGCCCGAGATCTTGGCCCAGTCGTCGGGGTTCGTGGTGTTCGGGAGATCCTCGTGCTCCTTGTACTCCTGCTTGATCGACGCGATCAGGTCCGCCGTGCACACGCCCTTGCCGCCGCCCGCGATCACCCGCTTGATGGCGAGCTTCTTGGCCCGCCGCACGATGTTCTCGATCATCGCGCCGGAGGCGAAGTCCTTGTAGTACAGGATCTCCTTGTCGCCGTTCTGGTAGGTGACCTCGAGGAACCGGTTGCTGGGATCGTCGCGGTACATCTCGGCCACGGTCGCATCGATCATGTCGGGCACCGACTCGCCCTCGGCGATCGGGATCTCGTCGGTCAGGTACTGTGCGAAGACCTGGCCCGCGGCGGCCTCGTTCGGGCGCTCGATCTTGATCTTCACGTCGAGGCGGCCGGGCCGCAGGATGGCCGGGTCGATCAGGTCCTCTCGATTGGTGGCCCCGATCACGATCACGTTGCGCAACCCCTCGACACCGTCGATCTCGGCGAGCAGCTGCGGCACGATCGTGGACTCCATGTCCGAGGAGATGCCCGAGCCCCGGGTGCGGAACATCGAGTCCATCTCGTCGAAGAACACGATGACGGGCCACCCCTCCTCGCTCTTCTCCCGAGCGCGCTGGAACACCAGCCGGATCTGGCGCTCGGTCTCTCCGACGTACTTGTTGAGCAGCTCGGGGCCCTTGATGTTGATGAAGTAGCTGCGCCCCTTGCCCTCGCCGATCCGGTCGGCGACCTTCTTGGCGAGGCTGTTGGCGACCGCCTTGGCGATCAGCGTCTTGCCACAACCCGGCGGGCCGTACAGCAGGATCCCCTTGGGTGCGGGCAACCGGTGCTCGGCGAACAGGTCCTGGTGGAGGAACGGCAGCTCGACCGCGTCGGCGATCTGCTCGATCTGGTCGTCGAGGCCGCCGATGTCGGAGTACGAGATGTCGGGCACCTCTTCGAGCAGGAGGTCCTCCACCTCGGGTCGGGGCAGCTTCTCGAGCAGCAGGTTGGAGCGCGGGTCGAAGCGCATCTGGTCGCCCGACCGCAGACGCATGCCACGGACGGCGTCGGCGAGCTCGCAGACGCGCTCCTCGTCGGCGCGGCCCACGACGAGCGCCCGCACGCCGTCCTCCATCAGCTCCTTGATGGTCACGACCTCGCCGGTCGACTCGGGGACCCGGGCCAGGATCACGTTGAAGCTCTCGTTGAGCGCGACCTCGCTGCCGCGCTCGAGCAGCTCGTGTTCGATCTCGGGGTGCAGCTCGACCTTCATCTTGCGCCCGCTCGTGAGGACGTCGACGGTCCCGTCGTCGTTCTTGCCGACGACGATGCCGTACGCGGACGGCGGCTGGGTGAGCTTGTCGACCTCGTCGCGCAGCGTGGCGATGTGTTCTCGCGCTTCGCGCAGGGTGTAGCTGAGCTTCTCGTTCTGCCCCACCGCCTGGGCGAGCTGCCCCTTCGTCTCGAGCAACCGCTCCTCGAGTGCCCGGACCCGGTCGGGGGCGTCCACCAGCCGCGCCCGCAGGTGGGCGATCTCCTGTTGGAGCATGACGATCTCCGCTTCGAGCTCCTGCGTCGTGCGGTCGTCCGGTTCGGCCACGTGCCACCTCCTGGTCGTCACGTCCAACGTACACGCCGGTCGCGCGCTGCGTCCGGCACGGTCGCGTGTCACAGCGTGAGCGCGAAGCGGTCGCCGAGGGCCGGCACGGCGACATCGGCGTCGATCGAGCCGGCGAGGTGGTCGGCGAGCGAGTCGGCAGCTGCCGACTCGCCGTGCGTGAGCAGCACGCGACCCGGCGTCGGTCCACTCGTCAACCACGCCGTCAACTCGGTCCGGTCGGCGTGCGACGACAGCGGGATGGCGACCACGTCGGCGGCGACTTCGCGCTCGGCGCCGAGCAGCTTGACGGTGGTCTCACCGGCGGCGAGCCGGGCCCCTCGCGTCCCCGGCGCCTGGAACCCGACCAGCACGATCGTGTTCCGACTGTCGCCCATCCGGTTGGCGAGATGGTGCAGCACCCGTCCGCCGGTCGCCATCCCGCTCGCCGAGACGATGATCATCGGACCCCGCCGGGCATTGAGCTCCTTGGACGCGTCGACCGTCCGCGTCTCGGTGACGTCGAGCGCGGCGAACAGCCGCGTGCCGTGCGTCTCGGGTCGGAGCTCCGGGTCGCCGTCGAGGGCCGCCGCTCGGTACACCTCGAGCGCGGCGGACGCCATCGGGCTGTCGACGAACACCGGGACCGACGGGATCCGGCCCGTCCGGACCAGTTCGTCGAGGTGGTGCAACACCATCTCGGTGCGATCGACCGCGAAGGCCGGCACGAGGACCACGCCGCCCCGCCGGGCGGCATCGGTGACGATCCGGGCCAGGACATCGGACACCGCGTCTCGGGGCGTCTCGCGATCTCCATAGGTCGACTCGCACACGACGATGTCGACAGGGCCCTCGGACCCGTCGTCGAGCGGGTCGGGGCGCACGAGGAGGGGGTGGTCGTCACGCCCGAGGTCGCCGCTGAACACGATGCGGTGCCCGGTCGCCGGCAGACGGATCGACGGCGACGCCGCGCCCAGGATGTGGCCGGCGTGACGGAACGTCACCTCGATCCCCGGCGCCACGGCCTCGCGCTCGTCGAACTCCACCGCCCGGAGGTGTCGGAGCGACCGCTCGGCGTCGGCCTCGGTGTACAGCGGGAGCGCCGGGCGGTGCTTCGAGTAGCCCTTCCGGTTGGCGAAGGCGGCCTCCTCCTCGTGCAGGTGACCGCTGTCGGGGAGCACGATGCCGGCCAGCCGGACGGTGTTCGGCGTCGCGTGGACCGGACCGTCGAACCCCTCCCGGACCAGCTTGGGCAACAGCCCGCAGTGGTCCACGTGGGCGTGGGTGAGCACGACGGCGTCGATCGACGCCGGATCGAACGCGAACGGCTCCCAGTTCCGTAGGCGGAGTTCCTTGCGCCCCTGGTAGAGGCCGACGTCGACGAGCACCCGGCCGCCCTCGGCACTCTCGACGAGTGCACAACTCCCGGTGACCGTCCCCGCGGCCCCGAGCACCGTGAGCAGGGGATCTGCCATCGGTGTCGCACACTACGGCGAGGATTCGGTTTTCCACGCTCTCGACCGGGTAAACTCTCCCTGTACCCCGACGACACGGCCCACTGCGGGCAGGAGGACACCATGAAGGTCTGGATCGATCAGGATCTGTGCACCGGCGACGGTCTCTGCGAGGAGATCGCGCCCGACGTCTTCACCCTGCTCGACGACGGCCTGGCCTACGTGCGTGAGGGCGACAAGATCTACGCCGAGGCCAAGGGCAACGCCCAGGGCGCGGAGGGTCTCGCCGACATCCCCGAGGGTCAGCTCGACGCGGTCATCGAGAGCGCCGAGGAGTGCCCCGGCGAGTGCATCTACATCGAGCCCTGATCAGGCGAGCCCTGATCCGGCGAGCCCTGTTCCGGCGAGCCCTGGTCCGGCGCCGGGCGACGTGACCCCGGCCCCAGGAACCGCGCCACGCTCAAGAAGGCCGTGTGGGCGACCATCCGGTGGTCCGGGCGGACCGCCCGGCCGTCGATGTGCCACCCCCGGTGCAGCACCTCGATCGTCCGGGCATCGATCCAGCGCCCGCGCAACGACTCACGCACCTGGGTCGCCTGGGTGATCGACGGCGTGTAGGCGACCAGGATCCCACCCGGTCGGAGCACGCGTTCGGCGTGCGGCACGACCTGCCACGGCTCGGGCAGGTCGAGCACGACCCGGTCGAACGGCCCGTGGGCCGGGTCGATCCCGTCGTAGCTGTCGGCGGCGTGCACCTCGTAGCGCTCGAGTGCGGCGTCACCGAGGAACGCCCGGACGTTGGCCACGGCACGGTTGGCGAAGTCGTCACGCAACTCGTAGCCGACGATCGAGGCGCCCCACCGCAGCATCGTCATCGACAGCGCACCCGACCCCACGCCGGTCTCGAACACCCGCATCCCCGGCCCGATGTCGGCGAGCATGCAGATCGGAGCGAGGTCCTTGGGATAGATGACCTGCGCGCCGCGGGGCATCTCCAGGACGAAGTCCTCGAGCGTCGGTCGCAGCACGGTGTACTCGGCGCCGCGCGTCGAGCGCACGGTGCACCCCTCGGGCTGGCCGACCACGTCCGCGTGGGCGACGAACCCGGCGTGGCTGTGGAACTCGCCACCGTCGGCGAGGGTGACGACGTAGCGTCGCTTCTTGGTGTCGAGCAGCATCGCCCGGTCGCCGACGGCGAACGTCGAGCTCACGACAGCTGCTCGTGGTAGGCGCGCCGGGCCGACTTGGACAGGACCAGCTCGACCGGTACCGGATCGTGCTCCGACGACGTGTCGACGAGGCGGCAGAACGCGCACACCTCGGCGGTCGTCGGGCTCCCACACGACGTGCAGGCGCGCAGGAGGTCCGCGTCGGGGTCGCCGCCCACGTCGTGGCGGTCGCGGGCCGCCAACAGCGGCGCCATCCGCTCGACGAAGCCGTGGTAGAACGCGGCCTTGGCGCCCGGCGAGCGCGCCTCCACGGCGTTCAGCGCCTCTTTGTACGCGAGGTGCCGATTGCCGTGCGCCATCGGGCACTCGTCGAGGAGGTAGTCGATCCCGCGCACGATGCACCACGCCGCGGTCTCGCGCTCGGTGAGCCGGATCAGCGGCTTGACCTTCTTCGGGAACCCGGCAGCGGCGGGCAGCACGGGGAGCTGACGGGCGAGGTAGTCGATGTCCCATCGCAGGGTGTTGCCGAACAGCACCGCGGCCTCGTCGTCGAGGTTGTGTCCCGTGACCAGGACGTCGTAGCCACCGTCGAGGGCCGCACGATCGAACACGTGGCGCTTCGACAGCCCGCACGCCGAACACGGCACTCGCCCGGACGCCTTGGACGCCGTCGGGATGTCGTAGCCGTACCGCTCGCGCAGATCGACGGTCTCGAGCCGCTGGCCGCGCTCGGCGGCGAAGGCCCGGGCGTGCTCGCCGCTCACGTCGCTGTACGAGCCGATGCCGAGGCCGACGTACAGTCCGTCGGCGCGATACCCGAGCTCGAGCAGCAGGTCCCACACCGCGAGGGAGTCCTTCCCGCCGCTGACGGCCACGAGGATCCGGTCGCCCGGGGCCAACATGTCGTGGTCGTGGACGGCCCGCTCGACCTGGCGTCGACACAGCTGCTCGAGGTGGGTCGCGCAGAAGTTGGCGTTGTGGCGCGGCAGGTCGATGATCGCCGGCTCGCGGCAGACACGGCACTTCGACTGGTTCATCGCACCCGGCAGCGTAGGCCGGGGACGCCCTGATCAGCGCGGCCGATCAGGGCTTGCGGGCGCGGAAGGCGTACCCGTGGACGTCGAAGGAGCGGGCCTTCTCCTCACCGGACGCACCCCCGAACGTGTCGACCGGTCGACCGAACTCGGCATCGACGAAGCCGACCTCGGTGAGCATCTGCTGCCAGCCTGCGCACGGCAGGCCACCGGCGATTCAACCGGTCCAGAGGTCGATGTGGCGCATCGCCTCCTCGGGGACGGGGCGTCCGTTGGCGATGTCGGCGAACTGCAGCGTGCCACCGGGCCGCAGGACCCGCAGCACCTCGGTGAACGTCGCCCGCTTGTCGGGACACAGGTTGAACACACCGTTGGAGATCACGACGTCGGCCCATCCGTCCTCGATCGGGAGCTCCTCGGCGTGCCCCTCGCGGAACTCGACGTTGGGCACCCCGAGCTCGGTCGCGGACCGGCGCGCCCGGGCCAGCATCTCCGGCGTCATGTCGACCCCGACGACGTGGCCGGCCGGTCCGACGGCACGCGCGGCCAGGACGCTGTCGAATCCGCCACCGGAGCCGACGTCGACGACCCGCTCCCCCACGTCGAGCTGGCGCAGCTCGAACGGGTTGGCGACACCGGCGAACGACTCGACCGCGTGGTCCGGGAGCTCGTCCACGAGCCGCATGTCGTAGCGGCAACGCTCCGCCGCGGCGCGACCGGTGTGGAAGTGGAACTGGCCGCCGGGCGTCACGGCGACCTCGCGGTACTTGGCGCGCACCTCGGCGCGGAGCGCGTCGGTCTCGACCGGTGGGGCGCCGGCGTTCGGTCCGTGGCGAGTGTCCAGTCCGTCGTGGGTGTCCATGGCCCCAGCGTGGGCCCGACGACCGTCGGAAGCTTGGGGATCGTCGGGGGATCTCGTGGGGATCGGAGTGTCACCGGTCCGGCACACCGGCCGCGGTCAACCCCTCCAGGTAGCGCTCCAACTGATCGTCCCGCTTCAGGTAGAACAGCTTGCGTCGGGCGAACTCGACGGTGAAGGCGGGCTGGAGGGCGTCCAGCTCGGCGATCGCGGCGCGGGCCTCGCGGACGCGACCCGCGTGCGCGAGCGCGACGGCCCGGTGGGCCGTCGTCCAGTACTGGCAGTTCGGCAGCGAGCCCGCCCGCTCGGTCCACTCGACCGCGTCGTCGAGCCGGCCGGCGAACAACAGCGCCAGCGCGCCGTAGGACAGGAAGGCCCACCGCTGCGGGTCGTGGGCGCCGAGTGCGATCGAACGCTCGAACTGGCTGATCGCCTCGTCGTAACGCGCCTCGTAACACAGCGAGTCACCGAGCCCGCAGTAGGCCGCGGCGAACGTCGGGTTGAGCTCGATCGCCCGCTCGTTGTCGAGCAACGCCGGTCCGTACTCGCGACGGGCGAGCTGCACCCGCCCGCGGATCATGTGCGACACGGCGTCACGGTCGTCGAGCTCGAGCGCGGCCCGCGTCGCTCCGAGCGCCTCGTCGAGCAGCTCGGCACTGGGTTCGGTGTCCCAGTACGTCATGCCGAGCACGACGGCGTAGGCCCACCAGGCGTGCGGTTCGCCGAAGCCGGGGTCCTGTCGACGGGCCTCCTCCAGCAGCCGTTGGGCCTCGCGGTTGTCGGCGGCGGTGAAGCGGAACAGATGAGCCACACCGAGGTGGTGGAGATCCCACGCCCGCAGATCGGCCCGCGGTCGGCGCTGGGCACGCTCACGCTCGGCGAACCCGACCTCGGGTTCGACCGACGCGGCGATCAGGTCGGTGATCTCGTCGAGCACGTCGAACATGTCCGCGGCCGTCCGGTCGAAGCGCTCCGACCACCGGTACGTGCCGGACTCGGCGTCCGTCAACCTCGCCGTCACCCGCAACCGCCCGCCGTCGAGCCGGACCGACCCCTCGACCACGTAGCGCACCCCGAAGTCCGCGCGGAGCGCGCCGACCGCGTCGGGGCGGTCGCGGTATCCCGCCGAGGTCGCCCGGGTGAGGACGCGCAGCCAACGGTGCTTGGCGACCGCCGTGATCACGTCGGACGTCAGCCCGTCGGCGACGTGGGCCCGGTCGGCGTCGGGAGACAGGTTCTCGAACGGCAGCACCGCGACGACGGGGTACGCCTGGCCGCCGACCGGCGTCGTGTGCGCCGAGGAGTCGGGGGGAGGAACCGTGTCGTCCGCCGTCGTCACGGGCGCCACGAACATGTACCCCTGGCCGTGCACCGTCTTCACGACGGCTTGCTCCCGACCGGTGTCACCGACCGCCCGTCGGATCTCCTTGACCTGGGTCGTGAGGGCGGACTCGCCGACGAAGCGGTCGCCCCACACGGTGTCGAGCAGCTCCGCTTTCGTCACGACCCGGCCGCGACGCTCGATCAACTCCCCGAGCACGCGCATGGCGCGGGGCTCGAGCGCGACGGTCTCACCGCCGCGCCGGAGCTCCCACCGCTCCAGGTCCAGCACGCAGTCGCGGAACCGCACCCACATGCAGTCGGAGGGTAGCGGCTGCTCGATCAGCCGCCGGAGACGACGGGTCGGACCTCGACGACGTCGTCGTGTTCGAGGCGGGCGTCCCCGGGGACGAGGGTGCCGTTGCGGATCACGAGGTGGGCCTCACGACCGAGCTCGAGCTCTTCGAGGAGGCGTCCGACGGTGCGGGGCCCCTCGAGCTGCAACTCACGTCGAGGGTTGCGGAGCACGACCTTCACCGCCGTTCACCCCCGGCCGCGGCGCGACCGGCGACCCGCCGGGGCGATCGGGGTGATCTGCATCGATTCACCGGGACGCAGCTCCTCGATGAGCACGACCTCGGACCGCTTGGACACCAACCGGCGCAACAGTGGACCACCGAACGCGACGACGGCCACCAGCTTCCAGGCAGTGCTCTGGCCGAAGATGCCGTCGCGCAGGGCGCGCCGCTTCAGCACGGCGACGGTGGCGGCGGGGATCAGCGCCATCTCGTCAGAGCCGACGGATCTCGACGACGGTGCGCTTCTTCTTCCCGCTGCGCTTGCCGAGCAGGAACATCAGCAGCAACAGCACGACGCCCACGCCGGCGGCGGTGCCGGCCACCGTCCGCTTCTTCTGCTCGACCTTGCCCTGGAGCTGATCCTGGAGTCCCTGGAACGACGATTCGAGGTCGTCGCGGGTGATGGTGGTCTCGGTGGATCGACGGGCCATCAGCGGTCATCCTTGTGGGAGGTCGGAGCGGTCGGGTCGGCGGCCGGCAGCGGTGGGTTGAGCGGCTCGCGGTTGATGCGCTTGAGGACCACCACGAGCAGCAGGGCGGCGACGACGAGCACGATCAGGTACGCGAGCCACGACAGCGAGCCGGTGGCGGAGCGATCCCACTCCGTCTGCAGCAGCCGCAACAGCCCGAGCAGTACCAGGAGTGAGCCGATGCCCAGCAACAGCGACCCGGCGACGCCGGCACCGAGCCAGCGACCGGCACCGCGCAGCGGTCCGAGCGTCTCCTGCTTGGCGTAGGCGACGACGACGTCGAGCACCTCACCGGGCGACTCCCCGCCCGGTCGCCCGCTGCCGTCCTCGTTCGCCGGTTCCTCAGCCATGACGGCCGTTTCTATCACGATCGCGGTGGACGACACACCCGACGGGACTCACCCCGCGCGGAACCGCAGCACCGCCTCGACGTCGTCGAGCGCCTCGTCGAGCACGTCGAGTCGTTCGGCGGGCGTCGGCGCGGCGAGCACCCGGTACCGGTCGGCGGCACCGAGCGGCGCGAGCGACGCAAGGTGGTACGTCGCCGCGACGAGATCGTCGCCGAGGTCGGGCACGAGCTCGGACCCGTCGTCGGGCGGTGGCAGGTCGCCGACCTCGACCGCCAGCCGGCGCGTCGCCCCGACCCGCGCCCGCGCCGCGGCGACCTGCACCTCGAGCCCGCCGAGCTCGGTGTCGCCCTCGGGCCAGTCGTCCACGTCCGCCAGCGGATACGGGTCGTCGGGGAGCCAGGCGTTGACCCGCAACCGCCGCACACCGACGGCGACCACGGCGTACCGACCCCCGTCGAGCGCGTCGACGCCGACGACGCGCGCCACCGTGCCCACCCCGGCACGCTGGTCACCACCACCGACCTCGTGGCCGCGCTCGATCAGGGTCACGCCGAACTCGGGTTCGTCGACGTCGTCGGCGAGCAGATCGATCACGAGCTGGCGGTAACGCGGCTCGAAGACCTGCAGCGGCAGCAGCTCGCCGGGCAACAGCACGGAACCGAGCGGGAACATGGCGAGGACGCCCACCGCGCTCACGGTACCC
>SKSP01000314.1 GCA_007122945.1 Ilumatobacteraceae bacterium
AGAGTCGCTCGGTGCCGGCAGGAGCGGCAGCCGGCGACACAGAGTCGGACAGCGGTCGGTCGAGCACGTCTGCGACCGGCACTCCAGCGACACAGAGTCGCTCGGTGCCGGCAGGCGCGGCAGCCGGCGACACAGAGTCGGACAGCGGTCGGTCGAGCACGTCTGCGACCGGCACCCCAGCGACACAGAGTCGCTCGGTGCCGGCAGGAGCGGCAGCCGGCGACACAGAGTCGGACAGCGGTCGATCGGCCGGGGACGGGGCGGGGGGCAGCGCCGGCGTGGACGGTGGTGCCGGGGCCGAACGTGGGCCGGCCGAGGTGTGGGAAGGCGAGGTCCGGCCGTCGCTCAAGCCGCTGGTGCGGGCGATCTACTCCGGCGGTTCGTTCACCCGGCACCACGGCACCCAGTGGTTCTTCGCGGTGCCGAACGGCGTCCACGCCGAGAAGTGCGAGCTCCACCGGGCCCACGTCGAGCAGGTGCTGTCGAGCGCCGTCGGCTCGCCGGTGGAGATCGTCATCGAGGTGGGATCCGGCTCTGCCCCCCACCCGACCGGCGACCCCGCCGGTCCGAGCGACGCCGCCACGAGCGCGCCCTCGGTGTCGACACCGGAACACCCGGCGACGCCGACCGCGCCCCGTCCCCCCGACGACGTCGACGAGGCCGCGTCGCCGCCCGACCCACCCGACCCAGCCGACGACCTCGACATCGATCTCGACGAGCTCACCGACGCGCCGCCCGAAGCGGCGCTGTCACCCATCGACCGGCTCGCCCAGGCGTTCCCGGGCGCCGAGTTGGTCGACGACGACTGACCTGCGACATCCGCCACCGCGTGGTGTCCCATCCCCTGACGAGAGAGCGGTCCCGTGGCGTCCAACTACACCAAGCCGGTCCAGGCACTGATCGACGAGCTGGGCAAGCTGCCCGGCATCGGGCCGAAGTCGGCCCAACGGATCGCGTTCCACCTGCTGAAGCTCCCGGCCGACGACGCCAACCGGCTGGCCGACGCGATCACCCGCGCCAAGGCGACGGTCCGGTTCTGTGAGCGGTGCTTCAACATCGCCGAGGACGCGTTGTGTCACATCTGCGCCGACCCCCAGCGCGACAGCACGGTGCTGTGCGTGGTGGAGGAGTCCCGCGACATCGTCGCCGTCGAGAAGACCGGTGAGTTCCGTGGCCGGTACCACGTGCTGCTCGGGGCGATGAGTCCGCTCGAAGGGATCGGACCGGAGCAGCTGAAGATCCGTGAGCTCGTGGCCCGACTCGGGCCCGAAGGCGTCGAGGAGGTGATCGTGTGCACCAACCCGAACACCGAGGGCGAGGTGACCGCGATGTACCTCGCGCGCATGCTCAAGCCGATCGGCATCCGGGTCACCCGGCTCGCCAGCGGCCTGCCCGTCGGCGGTGACCTGGAGTACGCCGACGAGCTCACGCTCGGACGGGCGCTCGAGGGCCGGCGCAGCATCGACACCTGAGCATCGACACCCGATCGCCGCCACCTGCTCGCCGCCACTTGATCGCCGCCACCTGATCGCTGGACCGGCGGATGCGAAAAATGACTGGGGCACCACCTCGGCGAGTCGGTAGCGGGCGGACGGGCCGACTCGTGTCGATGGTGCCCCAGACGGGGACCTGTCCCGAGCCCCGAAGCCCGGTCAGGCGATCTGCTGTATGACGGTCATGTTACGGACAGCATGGCCATTCGTCAATCATTTGAAATTATTGACGTGTGTTCAGGATCGTCACCGCCGATGTGGGCCGACGCCGACGATCCGTTGGAACGCAACGTACTGCGCCGTTCGCGCGGTGGATCACAAACGGGGGTCAAGCCCGGGTGAAATCCCCCGCCCGGGGGACGGTCCGGCGCTCGGGCGGGCCCGTGTCCGTGTCCGTGTCCGTGTCAGAGCGTGCGGACGACGAGCGCGTCGCCCTGGCCGCCCCCACCGCACAGCGCGGCCGCCCCCGTGCCGCCGCCGCGTCGACGCAGCTCGTGGAGCAGCGTCAGGGCGAGCCGGTTGCCGCTCATCCCGATCGGGTGGCCGAGCGCGATCGCGCCGCCGTTCACGTTGACGATGTCGTCGGAGATCCCGAGGTCGCGCATCGACGCGATCCCGACGGCGGCGAACGCCTCGTTGATCTCGAACAGGTCGATGTCGCCGAGCGTCCGTCCGGCCCGGTCGAGTGCCGCGTTGATCGCCCGGCTCGGCTGCTGCAGGAGCGACGCCGAGTCCGGCCCGGCCACCATCCCGTAGCTGACCACCTCGCCGAGCGGCGCGACGCCGCGCGCCTCGGCCGCGGCCTTCGACATCACGATCACGGCGCTGGCCCCGTCACTGAGCTGCGAGGCGTTGCCGGCGGTCACGGTGCCGTTCGGGTCGAACGCCGGCCGGAGCCCGCCGAGACTGTCGGGCGTGGTCCCAGGGCGGACACCTTCGTCGGTCTCGACGAGCACCGGGTCGCCCTTGCGCTGGGGGATCGAGACCGGGACGATCTCGTCGGTGAACCGCCCGTCCTTGATGGCCGCCGCGGCCCGGTCGTGGGAGGTCGCGGCGAACGCGTCCTGCTCCTCGCGGGTGATCGAGTCAGCCGTGTAGCGGTCGGTGCCGAGCCCCATGAGGCAGGCGTCGAACGCGCACCACA
>SKSP01000398.1 GCA_007122945.1 Ilumatobacteraceae bacterium
CCGTGCCTCCACCGAGCAGCGCCCCGCCCAGGGCGAGCACGGGCAGCGAGGCGGCGGCCGTCGGGATCCCGACGATGACCAGCGTGCCGACCACCAACGCCGCGCCGGCGTTCACCCCGATGAGTTCAGGCCCGGCGAGGGGGTTGCGCAGCGCCCCCTGCAACAGGGCACCGGCGAGGCCCAACGCGGCGCCCCCGGCGAGCGCCAGCACGAGCCGCGGTAGCCGCAGCTGGCGGACGACCAACTCTGCACGTGGATCGCCCGTGCCCGCAGTGAGCGCGTCGAGCAGCGCACCGGCCGACAACCTCGGCGTTCCCCACGCAAGACCGACGAAGACGGCGACCAACAGCGCCGCCCACGCGGCCAGCAGCAGCGCCACGGTGCGGGGACCCCACGCCGGACGACCGGTCAGAGGCAGACGCGCCGCCTCCGACCGGTCGTCGTCAGACGAGACCGTCGGGATCAACTCGGCTCAGCCCGCTGCCTCGGCGAAGACCTCCGGGTAGACGATCTGGACCGCTTCGTCGAGCACGAGCCGGACCGCACGGGTCCCGCGGTAGTTGATCCACGGGCCGGTGTCCACCAGTTCGACCTGTCCCTCTTGAACGGCCGTCAGTTCGTTCCAGATCGGGTTGTCCGCCAACTGATCCGTCCAGGGGTCCCCACCGAAACCGGCATCGAGATCAGCGACGAACAGCCACTCCGGGTCCTGTTCGAGGATCTCTTCGAGCGAGAAGGGAACCAGACCGGTCGGATCGTCGGGATTGACCGGCGCGTCCCAGGGGTAGTCGAACACCTCTCCGAGCACGCTGCCGTACAGCGCCCCAGCGACGGAGACGGTGAAGTCCGTACCGAACCCGACCATGTGCAGCACGCGGGCATCTCCCGGCGCCTCACTACGCAAGGTGTCGAGCAGTTCCTCGGTCTCCTCGATGGCTGCGTCCGCCGCATCCGCACGGTCGAGCAGCGTCCCGATACCGTGCAGATTGTCGTAGGCATCGTCGAGGGTGGGGACGCCGAGCGCGATGAAGGGTGCGACCGTCTCGTAGCGGTCACGGTTCTGTGACTGGAAGCCCGTCAATCCGATCACCAGATCCGGCTCCATGCCGGCAAGGCTCTCCAGGTCGGGGTCGTCGAACGAGCCCTCCAGCACCGCGATCTGCTCCCCGGCGGCGCCGAAGTACCGCTCGTCAGTCACCAGTCGCGGACCCAGGATGCCGACCGGCTCGACGTCGAGTTCCGCGAGGATGTCCACGCACGGCCCGGTCAGACACACGATCCGCTCGACCGAATCATCGAAGCTGACGGTGACGCCCTCGGCGTCGGTGAAGCTCAGATCGACGTCGTCGTCGGTCGACTCTGCGGTCGTGTCGTCACCGGACTCATCGGCTGCGTCCTCGTCGTCCACATCGTTCGCATCGTTCGCATCGTCCTCGGTGGCAGCTGCCGCGGTGCTGTCCACGTCACTCTGGGCGTCGTCGGTGTCAGCGCCGCAGGCAGCGAGCAGTACTGCCACCGTGGCCGTCATCGCCATGGACCGCCTCGCGGTCCGGGCCCCGTGTCTCATGCTCCGTCCTTACGTCGTCGGTACGCGGGTCGATGGTTCCCGCGGCACTACAATAACAGTTCCGGGAAGCATTCCTATACAATGGTGCGTGTCCATGCATTCACCACCGTCTGGAGCCATGTGCTGTTCGACCGCCGGCTGCTCGGGCTGCTCCGGCTAGCACCGACAGCGACGATGCGTTCAGTCGTTCCCGGCCTGGTCGCCGTGCTCGCAACCGCCGGTCAAGTGCTCGGCCTCGCAGAGGCCCTGCGCCGGCTGATGGCCGACAGCGCAACCGACCTGCGCGGCCCGCTCCTGCTTGCGATCACCAGCACCGCGATCCGCGGCCTCGCCGGGTGGCAGCAGGAACGCGCCATGGCTACCGCCGGGGCCGCGATCCGCGGCCGGCTCCGGGCCCTGCTGCTAGCCCGCGTCATGCAACGTGGATCGGTCGCGCTCGCCGCCGATCGCAGCACCGACGTGCAGACCACGATCGTGGACGGCGTCGATGCACTCCAGGGCTACCTGTCCCGCTACGCCCCACAGGCGATCATCAGCATCGTGGGATCGATCACCCTGATCGGCCTCATCGCAGCGATCGACCCGGTGGTCGCGATCATCATCGGGGCCGCCACCCTGGCCGTCCCTGTGACGCGTCCCCTGTGGTACCGCGCCCTGGGTCCACGTGGACGCACCCACTGGCTGGCCTACCGGCAACTCGCGGCTCGATTCGTCGAGGCCATCCAGGGGATGGCAACGCTCAAGTCGGTCGGAGCCTCGGGACGCTACGGGGACGGGATCGCCGACGATGCGTCGACGCTCCATCGCGCCATGATGGGGCAGACGGCCCTCTCGCTCGGGCATGCATCCGTCGTGACGTTCCTGATGACCGCCGGCACCGCCATCGGGGTCACGGTCGCTGCCGTACGCACCGTCGACGGCCGGCTCGACCTCGCGGGGCTGCTCCTCGTGCTGTTCCTGGCCAACGAGGCGTTCCGCCCGATGGTGGAACTGCAGCACCGATGGCTCGACGGGTTCAGCGGTCTGGCCGCCGCACCTGGTGTTCTCGAGCTGCTCGATACA
>SKSP01000003.1 GCA_007122945.1 Ilumatobacteraceae bacterium
GCGAGATGGGCGACAACTTGCCCGCGATCGACCTGGGCACCGGGCGCACGGCCACCGCCCTCGCGGCCGGCCGCCGCCACACGTGCGCCCGGTTGGACGACGGCACCGTGAAGTGCTGGGGCGAGGGCGAGTTCGGCCAGCTGGGGCAGGGCAGCACCGACGACATCGGCGACCAACCCAACGAGATGGGCGACTTCTTGCCGCCGATCAACCTCGGTGCCGGACGCACCGCGACGGCGATCACGGCCGGTAACGCTCATTCGTGCGCGCTGTTGGACAACGGCACGATGAAGTGTTGGGGCATCGGCATCCTCGGGCGGCTGGGGCAGGGCAGCGCCGACAACATCGGTGACCAGCCGAATCAGATGGGCGACAACCTGCTCCCGATCGCTCTCGGTGCGGGTGCGTTGGTGGTTCCGGTGACGGTGTCCCCGGCGGCGCCGGTGGCGGTGACCGCCACTGCGAACAGTCCGGTCACGGTGGCGTGGTCTGCGCCGGGCGACAACGGTGGTGCGGCGGTGACCGGGTATCGGATCGAGCAGTCACTCGATGGTGTCACGTGGACGACGAGCGTGGCCGACACCGGGTCGACGGCGACGTCCCGGCAGATCGGCGGGCTGACTGCGGGTGACACGGTGAGGTTCCGGGTGGCGGCGATCAACTCGGTCGGGGTCGGTGTGGTGTCGTTGCCGTCGGCACCGGTGGTGGTCGCGTCGGGGTATCTGGCGTTGGACCCGGCAAGGTTGTTGGACACCCGGCCCGGCACCTCGACGGTCGACGGGCTGTTCGTCGGTGCGGGGAAGCTGACCGGTGGGGACGAGGTCGCGCTCCAGGTGACCGGTCGTGGTGGTGTGCCGGCCGATGTCGATGCGGTGGTGTTGAACGTGACGGTGAACGAGACCGAGAACTTCGGGTTCGTCACCGCGTACCCGTGTGGCACGCAACGTCCGGAGACCTCGAACCTGAACTACGTGTCCGGCCAGACCATCCCAAACACGGTGATCGTCAAGGTCGGCACCGGCGGCACCGTGTGCCTGTTCAGCGATCAGACGACGCATCTGATCGCCGATGTGAACGGTGCGTTCCCGACCGGCAGCGCCTACGAAGCGTTGGATCCGGCTCGTTTGTTGGACACCCGGCCGGGTACGAGCACGATCGACGGTGCGTTCGTCGGTGCCGGCACGCTCGCCGGCGGCGATGAGATCGCACTCCCGGTCACCGGCCGTGGTGGTGTGCCAGCCGATGCGGATGCGGTCGTGTTGAACGTGACGGTCAACGAGACCGAGAACTTCGGGTTCGTCACCGCGTACCCGTGCGGTACGCAACGTCCGGAGACGTCGAACCTGAACTACGTGCCCGGCCAGACCATCCCGAACACCGTCATCGTCAAGGTCGGCACCGGCGGCACCGTGTGCCTGTTCAGCGATCAGACGACGCATCTGATCGCCGATGTGAACGGTGCGTTCCCGACCGGCAGCGCCTACCAGGCGCTCGATCCGGCCCGGCTGCTCGACACCCGCCCCGGCACAACGACCATCGACGGGGCGTTCGTCGGTGCCGGCAAGCTCGCCGGTGGTGACGAGGTCGCGTTGCCGGTGACCGGTCGCGGTGCTGTCCCGGCCGATGCGGATGCGGTGGTATTGAACGTGACGGTGAACGAGACCGACAACTTCGGGTTCGTCACCGCCTATCCGTGCGGCACGCAACGTCCGGAGACCTCCAACTTGAACTACGTGCCCGGCCAGACCATCCCAAACACCGTCATCGTCAAGGTCGGCACCGGCGGGACCGTCTGTCTGTTCTCGGATCAGACGACGCATCTGATCGCCGACGTCAATGGTGCGTTCCCCGCCCCCTGAGGCCCCTGACGAGGGCTCCAGGTACGTGCCGGCACGCGCGCCGCAGCGCGCCCACTCAACCGGCCGACGCCGCCAGGGCGCGCAGGACGGCCGCTCCTCCCACCCCGGCGCGCCACGCCCCCGATTCCGTGTTTGGCCGGTCGGGACGGTGGGTAGCACTCCCCTGGACCGATACGACGATCGATCGAAGGAGTGGTCCCCCAATGTTGACCCTGACCCCCGCTGCCGCCGAGCACATCGCTTCCGCCCGGGAGCAGAGCGGCATCCCCGACGACGCCCATCTGCGCGTCGCCCCGGCGACCGAACAGGGGCCCGGCGCGATCGGGCTCGGCTTCGTCGACCAGCCGTTGGACGGCGACCAGGTCGGCGACGCCCACGGCGTCAGCTTCTGCGTCGCGCCCGAGATCGCCACCGAGCTCGACGCCGCGCAACTCGACGTCGCCGAGGACGGCAGCTCGATGGTGCTGGTCCCCGCGACCTGACCGTCCCCGCACCCACCGCGCGCGCTGGACCGGTGTGCACGCTCCGATGAGCGTGCACACTGGAGCGCGCATGGGCCTCGTCGAACTCCTCCCGCCGACCGGCAGCGACCCCGCCGACGTCCTCGAGGCGTTCACGGCGTGGGCCGAGGCCGACGGGCGCCCGCTCTACCAGCACCAGGAGGACGCCGCGTTCGCGCTGGCGACCGGCGACCACGTGGTGTTGGCGACCCCGACCGGCTCGGGCAAGAGCCTCGTCGCGATCGCCGGGATCGCGCTCGCCGTCAACGGTGGCGAGCGAGCCGTGTGGACCGCCCCGATCAAGGCGCTCGTCGCGGAGAAGTTCTTCGACCTCGTCGCCCTGTTCGGCGCCGAGCGGGTCGGCCTCGCGACCGGTGACGCCGCGATCAACGCCGACGCGCCCATCCTCGTGTGCACCGCCGAGGTGCTCGCCAACCAGGCGCTCGCCAAGGGCACGGCGACGGGCTTCGGCTTCGCGTGCCTCGACGAGTTCCACTACTACGCCGACCGCGAGCGCGGCTGGGCCTGGCAGGTCCCGCTGCTCGAGATGCACCGCTGCCAGTTCCTCCTCGCCTCGGCGACGCTCGGCGACGTGCGTCCGATCGCCACCGACCTCGAATCGCGCACCGGGCGGTCCGTCACCGACGTCGCGTCGGTCCAACGGCCCACACCACTGCACCACCAGTGGCGGATGACCTCCGTCGCCGACACCGTCACCGAGGCGGTCGCCGAGGGGTTGTCCCCCGCCTACGTCGTCCACGCCACCCAGGCCGCCGCGATCGAACGGGCCCAGGCCCTCGTCAGCCTCCCGCTCACCACCCGTCCCCAGCGCGAGGCGATCGCCGAGGCGGTCGCCGGGACGCACCTGACCTCCGGCTTCGGCCAGACCCTCGCCCGGCTGCTGCAGAACGGCGTCGGTGTCCATCACGCCGGGATGCTCCCCCGCCACCGGCGTCTCGTCGAGCGGCTCGCCGGACAAGGCCTGCTGGCGGCGATCTGCGGGACCGACACCCTCGGGGTCGGGGTCAACATCCCCATCCGCACCGTGGTGATGACCGCGTTGACGAAGTTCGACGGCACGAAGGTCCGGGTGTTCACCGCTCGAGAGTTCCACCAGCTCGCCGGCCGGGCCGGTCGCCCCGGGTTCGACCCCGACGGCCACGTCTGGGTGCAGGCGCCCGAGCACGTGATCGACAACGCCAAGGCGATGGCCAAGGCGGGCGACGACCCCAAGGCCCGCCGCAAGGCGGTGCGCGCCAAGCCGCCGGAGCGCTTCGTCCACTACGACGAATCCACGCTCGAGCGACTCGTCGCCGCGACCCCCGAGCCACTGACCCCCCGGTTCCGCGTGACCGCGGACCTCGTCGCGACCGTGCTCGCCAGGCCCGACGGACCCGACGCGCTCAAGTACCTGCTGGCGACGAACCACGACACCGATCAGCGCAAGCGCCAGCACCGCCGGCGGGCGATCGCCGTCTACCGCAGCCTGGAGACGGCCGGCGTGGCCGAGCGCATCCGCGATGCGAACGGACGGTGCGCCGGTGTCCGCGTCGGGTCGCTCGTCGAGGGGAGCGACGAACGGGCCGAGCTGCGACTCTCGTCGCCGCTCGCGGCGTTCGCCATCGAGGTGATCGCGACGCTCGACCGCGGCGAACCCACCCATCTGCTCGACGTCGTGAGCGTGGTCGAGTCGGTGCTCGACGATCCTCGTCAGGTACTGCTGGCGCAGCACGACGCGGCCCGCTCGGAGGCGGTCGCCCGGATGAAGGCCGAGGGCGTGCCGTACGAGGAGCGCATGGAACGGCTCGACTCGATCACCTACCCGAAGCCGTTGGAGGAGTTCCTCGCGGCCTGCCACGAGACGTACCGGGCGAACCACCCGTGGATCGACGCCGAGCCGTCACCGAAGTCGGTGCTGCGCGAGATGCTCGAGAACGGCGACAGCTTCGCCACGTTCGTGCGCCGGTACCGCCTCGAACGGAGCGAAGGGCTCGTGCTGCGGTACCTCACCGATGCGTGGCGGACCCTCGACCGGTCGCTCACCGACGACACCTACTCCCCCGAGCTCGAGGACGTGATCGACTGGCTGCGGGCGATGATCCGCGCGACGGACGCGACCCTCCTCGACGAGTGGGAGCGGCTGGCCGCCGGGGAGATCGGGGTCCCTCCGGGCCGTGACGCACCCGAAGCACCCGTCGTCGCGCCGGTCGGGCCGCCTGCCGCGTGGCGCACCACCGTCCGGACCGCCGCGTTCGGCTGGGTCGAGTTGCTCGCCGCCCGGGCCCACGGCACCCTCGCCGCCCGCACCGGCTGGGCCGAGGCGGAGATCGACGTCGCGATGACGCCGTACTGGAACGTCCACGACTCGATCGCGATCGACGCCGACGCGCGCTCGGCGGCGTACGTCGACATCGCCGAGGAGCGCGGCGACGACGGCGGACCGGGACGGTGGGTCGTGACGCAACGGCTGGCCGACCCGGCCGGCGACGGCGACTGGCGCTTCGTCGCATCGGTCGACCTGGCGACCGCGCTCGACGAGGGGGCTCCGTCGCTGACGCTCGAGTCGTTGGGGCCGTTCGGGGGTTTCGACGACGCCGAGGCCGGGTAGCACCAGGGCATGAACGACCGACCGACGGATCACGGCGACGACGAGGCGAGCCGGGAGGACCCGACCGAGAAGTACGACGAGGTGGATCCCGAGGACGTCGTCGAGGACGCGATCGAACTCCTCGGCGAGGGTGCCGACGACCCGAAGCCGGTCACGCCCCCGCCGCCCGACGACGACGACCGACCCCGCCCGCCCAACGCCTGAGGTCGGCGCCCTCGCGTCGTCTTCGCGTCGTCTTCGCGTCCCCCTGTCGGTCCCCGTCGTCCTCACGTCACGGGCGTCGCCAAGCCGTCCACCACCTCGACGCCGGGGACCTTCAACAGCTCGGACGGGGCGACGATCAGCTTGCACGACCGGTTGCCGCCGCCGAGCACGATCCGCTCGCGCCCCATCACCGCGGCGTCGACCCACAGCGGGATCCCGTCGGGCAGGCCGAGTGCCGTCACGCCGCCGATCTCCATGTCGGTGAGCTCCAGCGTGGTCTCGCCGGGGGCGAACGAGGCCTTGCGCGTGCCGAGTCGCCGCCGGACCACCGAGTTCACCGCGAGCTTCGTGGTCGCCAACACGACGCACGCCGCGTAGACGGGTTCGGCGGCCTTGCCGACCACCACGATGGTGTTGGCCGAATCCTCCATGGCGTAGCCGTACGTCGCGCAGAAGTCGGCGGTGTCCGCGGCTGCCGGATCACACGGCACGACGTCGCCGACGACGCCGAGCCGGACCATGTCCTCGGCGACGCGCGGGTGCAACGGACCCAGCTCGGGGTCGGCGACGGCGGCGGCGACCACTCGGCGGGCGACCACCGTCGCGACACCGTCGCCCTCGGTGCTGTGCACGACCTCCAACCCCGCCGCCTCGGCGACCTCGACGAGTTCGCCGGGGGCTGCGTGGAACCGTCCGGCGGGCCCGTCGAGACCCACCGTCGACAGTTGCGACAGGGCAGCCACGCCCTCGGGTGCCAGCAGGCGGGGGAGCTCGGCGACGAGGTGCGGTGCGCGGAACCGCTGGCAGACGATCAGGTCGTAGGGGCCGGTGACGTCGGCGGGGAGTCCGTCGTCGAGGTCGACCACGCGTGCGTGCACCCGATCGAGGCGACCGATCCGTTCGGCCTCGGCGGTCAGCCGCTCGATCGCGACGGGCGACACGTCGAGCGCGTCGACGTGCAGGCCCCGCCGGGCGGCCCAGAGCGTCTGGGCGCCGATCCCGCACGCCAGGTCGAGCGCCCGACCCTCCTCGGGGACCAGGTCGTCGAGCGAGGCGGCCGCGGCGGCCCCGCCCAACGCCTTCGGCGGAGCCGGCACCACCGGGTCCGCCGCCGCGTGCCGTTCGTCCCATCGCGATCGGTCCTGCTCGCTCACGTCCCCATGGTGCCAGAGCCCGCGGGCCCGCCGCCGGCGCCGAGACTCCGTGGTCGATCCCGTTCACCCACCGACCACACGCATCGTCGGAACCCCGTTCTCGCCGACCCCCACCGATCCCATGGCGGATCCCGCTCGCCCGCCGAACAACACGCATCGTCGGAACCCGGCGGGGGTGGGGTGGTAGGACTGGGGGGATGGGGATCGGATCGTGGCGGCGGGAGCTGGAGACGGCGGTCGGTGACGCCGACCTGCGGGTCCTGCTGATGTCGCTCGTGCACCTGACCGGCGACCTCGGGTGGCTCGACGAGCCGTTCCGACCACGCCGCGACGTCCGCCTGGTCTCGCCGCCCGACGCCGGGCTGCCCGACGAGGTGCAGCGCACGATCCGCGAGGCGGCGGTCGACCTGCTCGCCGACGGCGTCCCGACCGCCGCGGTCGACGACCCCGGCCCCGAGCTGATGCAACGCATGATGAGCGTGTGCCTCGGCGAGGAGGTGCCACCGGAATATTCGGGGATGATGCGCGAGGACATGGGATTCGTGTCGCGCGACGACGGGCTGACACCACCGGCCGACTCCCGGCGCAGCATCGAGACCGGAGCGGGGCACGCGCCGCCCGACGTGTTGATCATCGGCGCCGGGGTCAGCGGCATCGCCCTCGGCGCACAGCTCGGGCGGCTCGGCATCCCCTACACGATCGTCGACGAGAACACCGAGGTCGGCGGCACGTGGTGGGAGAACCGCTACCCGGGTTGTGGGGTCGACACCCCGAACCACGCCTATTCGTTCTCGTTCGGCGAGCGGAACCGCTGGACCCGGTACTTCTCGCTGCGGGACCAGATCCAGGACTACCTCGAGCGGTGTGCCGACGCCTTCGGTGTCCGTCCCCACGTGCAGTTCGAGACCGAGCTGACGGCGGCCGAGTGGGACGCCGACCGGCAGCGCTGGCGGTCCACGCTCCGACACGCCGACGGCAGCACCTCCTCCGTCGAGACGGCGGTGCTGGTCAGCGCGCTGGGGCTGCTGAACGTCCCTCGGGTTCCCGAGATCCCCGGCATCGACCGTTTCGACGGACCGCTGTTCCACTCCGCCCGCTGGCCCGACGAGCTCGACGTCACCGGTCGCCACGTCGCCGTCATCGGCACCGGTGCCTCCTCGATGCAGATCGTGCCGACCATCGCGGACCGTGTCGCATCCGTCACGGTGTTCCAGCGCTCCCCCCAGTGGGCCCGCCCGATCGACGGCTACCGCGACGACATCAGCGCCGGGCAGCAGTGGCTGCTCGACCACGTGCCGTACTACGTGCAGTGGTTCCGGTTCGTCATGATGTGGCGGTACGGCGACGGCCTGCTGCCGCTGTTGCGCAAGGACCCGGCGTGGCCCCACCCCGAGCGGTCGATGAACCGGATCAACGACCGCCACCGCCAGGAGATGACCGACCACATGGTGCGCGAGCTGGGCGACCGCGACGACCTGCTCGCGCGTTGCCTGCCCGACTACCCGCCGTACGGCAAGCGCATCCTGATCGACAACGGGTGGTTCCGCACGCTGCTCGAACCGAACGTGCACCTCGTCACCGACCCGATCGACCACATCGCCGAGCACGGCGTCGCCACACTCGGGCCCGCTGACGGCCCTGCCGGCGCGGACGTCGTCGTGCACCCGGCCGACGTCATCGTCATGGCGACCGGGTTCAGCACGACCCGACCGCTCGCCCGCATCGACGTACGCGGTCGTGACGGGGTGGCACTGGCCGAGACATGGGGCGACGACGACGCCACCGCACACCTCGGGATCACGGTCCCCGGGTTCCCGAACCTGTTCCTGATGGGCGGCCCCAACACCGGACTCGGCCACGGCGGGAGCGCTATCTTCCAGAGCGAGTGCCAGGCGCGGTACATCTCCGCGATGCTGGTGCAGATGGCGACCGAGGGATTGGCGGCGGTCGAGGTCCGACGCGAGGTGCACGACGAGTACGTCCGCCGGGTCGACGCCGAGCACGAACAGTTGATCTGGACCCACCCCGGCATGACGAACTGGTACCGCAACCGGCACGGGCGTATCGTCGCGTTGATGCCGTGGCGGCTGGTCGACTACTGGCAGATGACGCACGACCCCGACCTCGACGAGTTCGACGTGACGCGCGCCCCGATCGGGGCCCACACCTGACGGCGAGACGGCGACGGACCGACGACGGAGCGACGACGGAGCGACGACGGTGACCACGACCAGCGAACGGCTCGACACGGGCGCGGGCAACACCCGACCATGGGCCCGGTTCCGGCGCGCCGCGGTCCAGCCGGTGAACTCGGCGAGCGTGGCGGTCTACCGGATCGCCTTCGGCATCGCGATGATGGTCAACGTCACGCTGTACGTCCCGGTGCTCGTGCGCCAGTACTACGTCGACACCGACGTCCACTTCCCGTACGGCCCGATCGAGTTCGTCCCCTCCCCCGGACTCGGCATCTACCTGGTGTACCTCGGCGTGTTCGTGGCGGGCGCGCTGGTCGCCGTCGGGCGCTGGTACCGGCCGGCGATCCTCACGGTGTTCGTGCTCGCCACGTGGATCTTCCTGCTCGACTCGACCTACTACCAGAACCACGAGTACCTCGTGTCGGCGCTGGCGTTCCTGATGCTGTTCTTGCCGCTCGACGCCCGCTGGTCGCTCGACGCCCGGCGTCACCCCGAACGGGCATCGGGCACCGTGCCCGCCTGGGTGTTGTGGCTGTTGCGCTTCCAGATCGCGATCCCCTACTTCTACGGCGGGATCGCCAAGCTGAACAGCGACTGGCTGCAGGGCGAGCCGCTGCGCCGCTGGCTCGCGAACCGCACCGAGATCGAACCGATCGCGACGATCCTCACCAACGAAGCCGTGGTGTGGTTCATGGCCTACGGGGCGCTGGTCCTCGACCTCGGCATCGTGTTCGCGCTGCTCTACAAACCGACCCGCATGGTGGGGTTCGTCGTCATCACGATCTTCCACCTGATGAACGTCTGGCTGTGGGGGTTGTTCATCTTCCCGTGGTTGATGATCGCCGCCACGACGCTGTTCTTCGAGCCCGACTGGCCCGAGCGGGTCGGTCGCCGCCTCCCGGCCCGCCTCATGGCGCGGGGCCGCGAGATGCTCCTGGTCGACCCCGCTGCCGCGCGACCACCCGACCGGGCCGTCCGCCGGATCCCGAACGCGCTCGCGGCGTTCCTCCTCGTGTGGTGCGCGTTGCAGGTCGTGCTGCCGTTCCGGCACTACGCCATCGACGGCAACCCGAGCTGGACCGAACAGGGCCACCGCTTCGCCTGGCACATGAAATTGCGCGACAAGCAGGGGACCGCGACGTTCGTCGTCACCACCCCCGACGGCACCGTCGAGCGCATCGACCCGTGGGACCACCTCGCGCCCAAGCAGGCCGCCCGGCTGCCCGGCCACCCCGATCGGCTCGCCCACTTCGCCCGGGTGCTCTCCGACCGCTACGGCGGTGCCGAGGTGCGCGCCGAGACGTCGGTGTCGCTCAACGGCCGGGCGCCCCAGCCGATCGTCGATCCGACGGTCGACCTGTCGGAGGTTCCCCGCTTCGAGTTCGGACGGGCGCCGTGGATCCTCGACCTCGAACAACCGCTCCCCCGGGACTGAACCCGACGAGCGCGGTGGCGGGGTGGAGTGACGTCGGCCGCACGACTCGGTACGCTGGAGGCACGTCCACCACGGAGAGGCACCATGATCCAAGGTCCGCAGCTCATCATCGTCCTGGCCATCATCCTGCTGCTCTTCGGCGGCTCGAAGCTGCCCAAGCTGGCGCGTTCGCTCGGTCAGGCCCAGAAGGA
>SKSP01000146.1 GCA_007122945.1 Ilumatobacteraceae bacterium
CCGCGTTGATCGACCGGTTCTGGTCGGTTCGGGCAGACGGTTCAGGGGGTGGGGGTGGGGCGGGGGGTGCGGCCGAGGGGGCCGAGTGCGACCATGACCAACAGGACGGTCGCCAGGCCGGCGCCGGCGAGCAGGGCGACCGACGTGCTGGTGGCGGTGAACACGGCCGCCGCGAGGAGCGGTCCGAGCGTCTGGCCGAACCGGACCGCACCGACCCACACGGCCACGACGGCGCCGCGGTGCTCGGCCGGTGCTTCCGTCACGGCCGTGTCCTGCAGGATGGGGACGAGAGCGCCCTCGCCGAGCCCGTAGCACGCGCAGGCGACACCCACCACGGCGACGGTGGGGACGAGCCCCATCAGCGTGAACGAGGCGACGAAGATCGACACCGCGCCGATCAGCACCGGTCGGCGCCCGAGCCGATCGGTGATCCGGCCGAGGTTGAACGCGACGAGCGATGCCGTGACCGCCGGGATCGAGAGCATCACCCCGCGCGCGGCGGACCCGAGCCCCAGCTCGCGCTCGAGGTGCAGCGGGAGCGTCGACAAGAACACGCCGAACACCAGGACGAACATGATCACGCCGCTCGCGAGGACGGCCACGATCGTCGGCCGCCGGATCACCTCGCCGATGCCCCGGAGCTGGTCGGTGACCGTACCGGCGACGGGAGGTCGGATCGGATCGAGGCGCTGCCAGGCCCAGAGTGCGACGACGAAGCCGAGTGCCTGGGGCGCGAGTGCGAACCTCCAGGACACGACCTCGGCGAGGAGACCCGACACGAGCGGGAACGACGCCAGGCCGACGGTCAGCATCGCCGCATTGCGGCCGATCAACGTCGTCCGGCGGGTGCCCTCCCAATGGTCGCCGATGATCACGATGGCGAGGTTGATCAGTCCGGCCGCGCCGATCCCCTGCACGAAGCGGGCTGCCAGGAGGACCCCGAAGTTCGGCGCCGCGGCGACGGCGAGACCTGCCAGTCCGAACAGCAGCAGGCACGGGACGAGCACCGCGCGCCGGCCGAGGCGGTCGGCCAACACGCCGATCAGTGGCGCGACGACGATGCCGGGCAGCGCGATCGCGGCCACCACGAGCCCGGCGCCACCGTCGCTGATGCCGAGGTCGTCGAGCAGGTCGGGGAGCACCGGTGAGATCAGGCTGTTGCCCATGACCCCCGTCAGGGTGATCGCGAAGATCAGCGCGAGCGGCGGCGCGGCCGACGTGTCGGTCCGGATCACCCCGGCACGCTCCTCCGGACCCGTCCCGAGAGGCTCACGCTCGTGGCGCGACCGCGTCGCCGAACACGGCGAGCGCGGCCTCGACGTCGGCGACGGGATCGGCCACGCGGACGAACAGCAGGTTGGCGTCGGGACGCTCGACCAGCTCGATGCCGAGTTCGTCGAGTCCGTTCGCCAGTTCGGCCGCGCGTCGGTTGGCGTGCGCCGCCGACGCCGTCGGGTGCTCGAACACCTCGCGCACGAACACCTCGCGCACGAACACCTCGCGCACGAACACCTCGCGCACGAGCGCCTCGAGGCGCCCGGTCAGATCGTCACCGCCGTACGCGAGGGCGGAGCCGTCGTTCGCCGCCGTCAGGGCGTCGAGGACCTCCGGGAGCACGCCGGCGGCGTCGTCGGATCGGAGCTCGATGGTGGCCACGACAGGAGTATGGCCGGACGGCGCTCACCGGGTGCTCGGCGGGGCGGATCCGAGCCCGCGATCGGCCCCGCGGGCCCCGCCGACGGGCGCCGCGCGATGCCGCGACGGGTTTGGGAAGGGATTCACGACCCCTGGTAGCGTCGCGCCCCGATGTCGCTGTTCCTCCGCGATTACCTCACGGTCGTCTGGTTCGGCCTCGCAGCGCTCGTGCTCGCCGGTCTGCTGCTGGGCGTCGCCGCCGCGGTCCGACCCTCGCGGCCGACGCCCCAGAAGGTCATGGCCTACGAATCGGGCGTCGACCCGGTCGGGACGGGCTGGTCCCAGAGTCAGGTCCGCTACTACGTGTTCGCCCTGCTCTTCGTCATCTTCGACGTCGAGGCGATCTTCATCTTCCCGTGGGCGGCGAACGTCGAACGGTACGGGACCTTCGGGTTGATCGTGATGATCGCGTTCATCGTGCTGTTGCTCGACGGCCTGGTGTACGCCTGGAAGCGAGGACTCCTCCGATGGGTCTAGTGGATCGCGGGCGCATGCCCGCCCCGCTCAGCAAGCTGTTCAACATGGGCCGCTCGTATTCGATGTGGGTGTACCAGTGGGGCCTGGCGTGCTGCGCGATCGAGATGGGTGCGGCCTTCGGTTCGCCGCGCTACGACGTGATGCGCCTGGGCGTCATCCCGTTGCCGGCGAGCCCCCGTCAGGCCGACCTCGTCGTCATCTCGGGCACCGTCACCGACAAGATGGCGCCCGCCATCAAGCGGCTCTACGAGCAGATGCCCGAGCCGAAGTACGTGATCTCGATGGGGTCGTGCGCCAACTGCGGCGGGCCCTACTGGGACTCCTACTCGGTCACCAAGGGCGTCGACCAGATCATCCCGGTCGACGTCTACGTGCCCGGCTGCCCGCCCCGGCCCGAGGCGCTGCTCGAGGGTGTCGTTCTGCTCCAGCAGCGCATCAAGATGGAGGACATGGCGGCCAAGTGGCGCAACGAGGAGTTCACGCCGATGCGCTCGTCGCGTGCCGAGCGCAAGGCCGCCGTCGCGGCGGCCAGGCGTGACGCCGCGCCCGCCGAGCGCGAGCCGATCGTCGTCGGTGGTGGTCCGGTTGAGTGACGAGACGTCCACCGAATCGTCCACCGACACCTCCGGTGACGAGGCCGTCGCGGCGCTCCCCGGCGACGGCCTGCGTGAAGGCGTCGTCGACCTGTTGCGCCGCGAGCTCGGCGAGGACCTGCTCGACACCCATCTGGTCCCCAACGTCGACCTCTGGGTCCGCGTCGACCGGTCGGCGTGGCGACGCACCGCCGAGGTGCTCTCGCTCGCCGGGTTCGACTACTTCTGCTTCCTCTCGGCGATCGACTGGAAGCCGTCACCGTGGGGGCGCGGCGAGGACGACCCGAGCGAGCCGCCGCCCGAGCGTTCGACCGAGATCGTCCAGGGGTACGCCGGCGGGGAGACCCGCTTCCAGCTGCTCGCCCGGCTCAACGACACCCGCCGGCACCTCGGCGTGACGCTCAAGGCCGACCTCCCCGACGACGACCTCGTGGCCGACTCGTGGATCCCGGTGTTCGCCGGCGCGAACTGGCACGAGCGCGAGACCCACGAGATGTTCGGCATCGGGTTCAACGGGCACCCCGATCTGCGCAACATCTACCTCCCCGGCGACTTCGAGGGGTACCCGCTGCGCAAGGACTTCCCGCTGGTGGCGCGCATGGTGAAGCCGTGGCCCGGCATCGTCGACGTCGAACCCATGCCGGCGGAGGAGCCCGCCGACGACGGCGCAGGGGCCACCGGGGACGACAGCGGAGGGGCCGAGACGAACGGAGGTGACGCGTCGTCATGACCCTCATGTCGGATCGTCAACAGCTCAGCTACATCGCCGCCCAGGCCGCCGACGCACGCCTCAACGTCGAGCTCGAGACCGAGGGCATGACCCTCAACATCGGCCCGCAGCACCCCGCCACCCACGGGACGCTGCGCATCATCGCCCACCTCGACGGCGAGCAGGTGGTGTGGGCCGAACCGTCGTGCGGCTACATGCACCGCGGGTACGAGAAGCTCACCGAGGTCCGCACGTTCCCGCAGGTCACCACGCTGATCAACCGGATCGACTGGCTCGGCAGCTTCGCCAACGAGGTGCCGTTCATCCTCGCCGCCGAGCAGCTGATGGAGATCGAGGCGCCACCGCGCGCCCAGTGGATCCGCACGATCCTGTTCGAGCTGTCGCGCATCGCCAACGTGTCGCTGTTCCTCGGCGACCTCGGCGTGCAGATGGGCGCGATCACCCCGGTGTTCCTCGCGTTCCGCGATCGCGAGTACGTCCTCAACCTGATCGAGGGTGCCACCGGCGGGCGCTTCCACCCGAACTTCGACCGCATCGGCGGCCTGAAGGACGACCTGCCGAAGGGCTGGATCGACGAGACCCGCCAGGTGATGCGCAAGCTGCGCGGCTTCTGCGACGAGATCGAGGACCTGCTGTTCGGCAACGAGATCTTCCAGAGCCGCATGCGCGGCATCGGCGTGATCCCCGCCGAGGTCGCCAAGCAGTACGGCCTGTCGGGACCCAACCTGCGCGCCAGCGGCGTCGACTGGGACCTCCGCCGCGACCAGTCCCTGCCGATGGCGTGGGACCAGGTCGACTTCAAGGTCTGGACCCACCCCGACGGCGACAGCTGGGCCCGCTGCTGGATCCGGCTGCAGGAGACCCGTGAGGCGACCAAGATCGTCGACCAGCTCCTCGACGGCATCCCGTCGGGCCCGGTCATGACGAAGGTGCCCCGCATCATCAAGGTGCCCGAGGGCGAGGCCTGGGTCGCCACCGAGAACCCGCTCGGCGAGATGGGCTACTACGTCGTGTCGAAGGGTGATCTCGGACCGTTCCGGGTCAAGATCCGCTCGGCCAGCTTCAACAACATCTCGGTGGTGCCGTGGGTGTTGAAGGGCGTGTACGTGCCCGACATCATCACGATCCTCGCCTCGCTCTACTTCATCCTCGGAGACATCGATCGCTGATGCTCGCTCTGGCCGTCGAGATCCCCTACTGGGGGCAATCGCTGCTGCGCGTGGTCGGCGGGATCGCCGCCGTCCTGCTGCCCGCCGGCACGATCGTGTACCTGTTCCTGTTCAAGATGATGTCGTTCATGCAGAGCCGGCTCGGCCCCATGGAGGCCGGCCCGTACGGCTCGATGCAGCTCATCGCCGAGGTCGGCAAGTGGCTGCAGAAGGAGGACATCGCCCCCGAGAAGGCCGACGTCCACATCTTCCGGATGGCGCCGATCATCGTCCTCGTCTCGACGTTCCTGCTCGTCGCGGTCGTGCCGTTCGGCCCGCAGGCGTACTTCACGAACTTCGAGGTCGGCATCTTCTACGCCCTCGCCGTCGGTTCGATCTCGGTGATCGGCATCCTCATCGCCGGGTGGGCGAGCGCCAACAAGTACTCGCTGCTCGGCGGTCTGCGGGCGGCCGGCCAGCTGATCGCCTACGAGTTGCCGATGGTGCTCGCCGTCGTCGGCGTCGTGATCCAGGCCGGGACGATGAACATGCAGGGCATCGTCGTCGCCCAGAACACCGGTGAGATCTTCGGCTGGGGCGGGCTCGGCTTCCCGTTCATCATCACCCAGTTCGTCGGGTTCATGATCTTCATGATCGCCGTGCAGGCCGAGCTGACCCAGGCGCCGTTCGACATGCCGATCGCCGAGTCCGAGCTCGTCTCGGGCTACATGACCGAGTACTCCGGCTTCCGGTTCCTCATGTTCTTCATCGGCGAGTTCGCGACCGCCGGCGTGTTCGCCTTCATCGCCTCGGTGCTGTTCCTCGGTGGGTGGGGCGTGCCGTTCGCCTGGTTCGGCTGGGAGACCCTCGCCGACGTCCCGGGTTGGATGAACGTCGCCGGCCCGGTGATCATGCTGACCAAGATGCTGCTGCTCACCTTCTTGATCATGTGGGTGCGCTTCAGCTATCCCCGTTTCCGCGAGGACCAGCTCCAGACGTTCGCCTGGAAGTTCCTCATCCCCCTCGCGCTGGCCAACATCGTCGTGACGGCGATCATCAAGGTGGCAGTCTGATGGCCGACAACACATCGTCCAACCCCCCGAAGAAGTCGCGCGTCCCCGGCATGGTCAAGGGCCTCGGCGTCACGCTCGGCACGCTCGTGCGCACCGGCACCCAGGGTGCCAACACCGTGCAGTACCCGCACGAGAAGGAGGCGCCGCCGATCCGCGCCCGCGGCGTCATCGCGCTGCACGAGGAGAACTGCACGGCGTGCATGCTCTGTGCCCGGTCGTGCCCCGACTGGTGCATCTACATCGAGGGTCACAAGCAGCTCGCGCCGCCCCGCCGGGCGGGGGGCAAGCCGCGGCAGGTCAACCACCTCGACCGGTTCGACATCGACTACGCGCTCTGCATGTACTGCGGCATCTGCGTCGAGGTGTGCCCGTTCGACGCCCTCTTCTGGAGCCCCGAGTACGAGTACTCCGAGCCGCGCATCGCCGACCTGCTGCACGACAAGGACAAGCTCGGCGAGTGGATGGAGACCGTCCCGGAGGCCCCCGAGCTGGAAGCCGGCGCGGAGAAGAAGAAGTGAGCGGCACGATCGCCACGGTGCTGGCGGCCGACGGGATCAACGTCGCCAAGAACGTCGGGTTCGGCATCATCGCGTTCGCGATGATCTTCGCCGCCCTCTGCGTGGTCGCGACCAAGAACGTCGTGCACGCCGCCCTCTGGCTGGTGGTCGTGCTCGGTGGCGTCGCCGCGCAGTACATCCTCGCGGCCGCCGAGTTCGTCGCCATCTCGCAGGTGCTCGTCTACATCGGTGCGGTGACGGTGCTCTTCTTGTTCGGCATCATGTTGACCCGCGCCAGGATCGGCACCGACATCGGCCTGTTCAACAGCGGGTGGGCGCTCGGGATCCCCGTCGCCGCGCTGCTGCTCGGCGTCGTCGGGTGGGCGGTGCTCGACTACACCGGCGACGACGTCATCGCCAACCAGGCACCCACGCCCACCGTGCTGCTGTCGGACGCGTACCTCGGCCCGTACCTCGTCCCGTTCCTCGCCCTGTCGTTCGTCCTGCTCGCCGCCGCCATCGGCGCGATCGTCATCGCCCGCAAGGACTGACCCGATGCTCGCTGCGAACTTCCTGTTGCTCTCGGCCGTCCTGTTCTCCATCGGCGTGTTCGGCGTGCTCGCCCGCCGCAACGCCGTCCTCGTGCTGATGTCGGTCGAGCTCGTGCTGGCGGCCGTGATGCTGAACCTGGTCGCCTTCTCGACGATCGTCGGCACGATCGACGGCCAGGTGTTCACGCTGTTCGTGATCGGTGTCGCCGCGGCCGAGGTCGGGGTCGGCCTGGCGATGGTGCTGATGGTGTACCGCAACCGTCGTTCCATCTCGCTCGACGAGCTGTCGGAGATGAAGGGCTGAGATGTTCGCCGCAGACGCACTCCCCACCGGCTGGTTCCTCGAGAACGCATGGTTGATCCCCGTCGTCCCCGCGATCGCGTTCGCGCTGATCATCGGGGTCGGCAAGCGCCTGCCCTACCGCGGCAGCGAGGTCGGGATCGCCTCGATGGTGGTGTCGTTGTTCCTCTCGATCGGTGCGGTCGTGCAGTGGATGCAGCGGGTCAACGCCGCCGACGGCGCCCACGCGGCGGCCGGCGGTGGCACGGGTGGCGGTGTGGCCGGCACGGTCGAGGGCTTCGCCCGGACGGTCTTCCCGACCGCGGCGGGCAACGGCAACGGCGAGCCCTACGTCGAGCCCGTCATCCGGAGCTGGGTGTGGTGGCAGAACGCCGGGCTCGAGTTCGGCCTCGGTCAGCACATCGACGGTCTCGCCGTGCTGATGCTCGTGCTGGTGGCCGGCATCTCGCTGCTCGTCCAGATCTTCTCGCTGGACTACGTGCGCGGCGACCGCCGCTACACGCACTTCTTCGCCGCCCTCACGTTGTTCTCCGCCGGCATGCTCATCATGGTCCTCGCCGAGAACATGGTGCAGCTGATCCTCGGCTGGGAGATCATGGGCCTGTGCTCGTTCATGCTGATCGGGCACTGGTGGGAGGACAAGGCGAACAGCCGGGCCGCGCTGAAGGCGTTCTTCACCGTGCGCGTCGGCGACATCGGCCTCCTCGTCGGGACGGCGATCGTCTTCTTCGGCGCCAACCAGTGGGCCGTCGACAACCTCGACTCGAACGGGTTCAGCATCCAGGCGATCTCGGCGTGGGCGCTCTCGGGCGACGCCAGCTCACTGGTCCTGATGTGGGGCGCGGTCGCCCTGTTCATCGCGTGCATCGGCAAGTCGGGTCAGTTCCCGCTGCACACCTGGCTCCCCGACGCGATGGCGGGTCCGACCCCGGTCAGCTCGCTGCTGCACTCGTCCACGATGGTCGTCGCCGGCGTGTTCCTCGTCGCGCGTCTCTACCCGGTGTTCTGGGAGGGCCTCGCGATCGGCCCCGGCGGGCTGAACGTCATCGCCATCATCGGCGCCATCACGCTCGTGATCGCCGCGCTGTTGGCGTTCGTCCAGAACGACATCAAGAAGGTGCTGGCGTACTCGACGGTCAGCCAGCTCGGCTTCATGATGCTCGGCCTGGGCACCGGCGCCTGGCTGCCCGCCGTGTTCCACATCTTCACCCACGCCTTCTTCAAGTGCTGCCTGTTCCTGTGCGCCGGCTCGGTGAGCCACTCCGGTTCGCACCACAGCTTCGACATGAAGAAGGACATGGGCGGCCTCGCCAAGAAGATGCCGATCACCGCCGGCGCGTGGATCGTCTCGATGCTCGCGCTCGCCGGCGTGTTCCCGCTGTCCGGCTTCTTCTCGAAGGACGAGATCATCGCCAACGTCGGCGCCAACGGCTACACGACGTTCATGTGGGTGGCCTTCGGTGGGGCGTTCATGACCGCGGCCTACATGGTGCGCGCCACCTACCTCACGTTCTTCGGTGAGCCGCGGGGCGCCGCCGCGGCCGAGCACCACGAAGCGGACCACGAGCTGCAGCCCGCCGGCGGCGTCGACGCCCACACGGAGGAGCCCCACGACGAGGCGATGGTGGCCGCCGGCCACGGCCTCGACGTCTCGGGCGATCCGGACCCGCACGCCGACGATCATCTCCACGGTGCTCACCATCCCCCGCGCGAGTCCGGACCGCTGATCCTGGTCCCGGTCTGCATCCTCGCGTTCTTGGCGGCCGTCGCCGGCTTCACCAACGCGGTGCCGTTCGGCGAGAGCTGGGAGGTGCTCAAGAAGTACGTCGAGCCGCGCGCCGAGGTGGTCGATCTCGCCGATGCCCGCATGGCGATCGCCGGCGGGCCGGGCGAAGCGATGCAACTCGTCGCTCCATCGGCCGCGGCCGCCGACGCGTGCGGGTTCGACGCGCCGCCCGACGGCGCGGTGTGCCTGTTCCCCGCGGTCGCCCACGCTCCGTTCTCGTGGGCGAAGGGCTTCCTCGCGCTCGGCATCGTCGGCGCCGGCCTGGTGAGTTCGTGGTTCATGTGCGTCGCCCTGTACACGCGACGCGACCGTCGCCTCGTCGGTCTCACGGAGCGGTTCGCGCCGGCCCGGTGGGGCTACCAGTTCCTCTGGAACAAGTACTACCTCGACCATCTCTACGAGAAGGTGATCGTGCACGGCATCGCCCACCCGATCGCCAACGCGGCCTACTGGGTCAACCAGAAGGTCATCGACCGGACCGTCGACGAGTCGGGTCGCCAGACCCGGCGCGCCGGTGAGTTCGTGTACCGGAACATCGACCAGCGGGTGGTCGACGGCGCGGTCAACGCGTCGGGCACCGCCGCGTCGGGTACGGGGCAGCTGCTCCGGCCCATCCAGTCCGGGAAGGTCAACCAGTACGGGGCGCTGATCTTCGGCGCCGCAGCCGTGGCCGCCATCGTGCTCGTCATCGTCAACGTGTAACGGATCGCGCCCAGAGAGAGATCGCAGGACCGAGATCATGGAAACGCTCACCAACGACAACTGGCTCCTCACGGTCGGCACGTTCTTGCCGCTCGTGGGTGTGCTCGTGATGCTGTTCATCCCGCGTGCCGAGGAGCAGCTGCACAAGACGATCGCCGTCGTCACCTCCGGTGCGACGCTCGCCGTCGGCATCTTCACGATGTTCCGGTTCGACTTCGGTCAGGCCGAGAAGCTGCAGTTCTTCGTCGACGTCACGTGGATCGAGGTGGTCCGCTCGAACTACACGGTCGGCCTCGACGGGATCTCGCTGCCGCTGTACGTGCTGTCGATGGCGATCACGTTCCTCGTCGCGATCTACACCTGGAGCGACATGCCCGAGGCGGGCAACCCGAAGGCTTTCTTGATGCTGATGCTCGTGCTGCAGGTCGGCATGGCCGGCACGTTCATCGCCCAGGACCTGATCCTGTTCTTCGTCTTCTTCGAGATCGTGCTGCTGCCGATGTACTTCATGATCGGCGTGTGGGGCGGCGAGGACCGCCAGTACGCCTCGC
>SKSP01000570.1 GCA_007122945.1 Ilumatobacteraceae bacterium
GTTGTTCACCATGGCAAAATCGATCTCACCTTCGGCAATCGCGATCACCTGGGTGGTGTTGTTGCGATAAACCTGGGCGTCATTGGCACGCAGACCACGTAACCATTCCAGGGTGCGCTCGTCACCATGAACAACGCGCATTGCGGTCACGGCTGCTTGAAAACCACCATTGGTTGGGGCAATGCCAACACGTCCACGGTATTTTTCATCGACCAGCTCAAATAGCGTATTAGGTATTTCTTCGGCACTGGTGCGCTCGGGGGAATAGGCAATGACCCGTGCGCGCCCGGTGGTGGCAACCCATTGCCCGGTGCGGCTGGTGAAGATATCCGGCAAGTCGGCATAAAGCGCCTCGGGTAAGGTTGCTAGAAGCCCTGCCTTGGCCAAGGCACCCATGGCACCAGCATCCTGACCCCAGAACAGGTTGGCGCGGGTGCGATTGCCTTCTTCCTGTAAAAGGACAGCCAGGGCCGCAGTATCGCCGTAGCGCATGTTAACCGTAATGCCGGTCTCACGCTGGAATTGATCAACGATGGGTTGAACAAAGGTCTCGCCACGTCCTGAATAGATGGTGATGGCATCGGCTTGGGCCAGCGAACCCACGAATAGCAAACTGGTTGCCGTGAGCATGAGTAGCCAGTGTTTAAAGCGTTTTTGCATGAGTAATTCCTTGATAAATTTTGGTTTTATGAATAGTTTTGCGTGCAGAATGATTGCGCGGTATCAGGTTGAGAGTGCAATCATTGCGGATAGCTTCGCTAAAACAAATGCAAATGTCAATAGGAATGATTCGCAAAAGCGTTATTGATTGCTACGTGTTCCCTAACGGCTTGCCACAGCCTCAATTCCCCGCCTGCGGAACCCAAAGGGGCGGGTGGTTACATTGCGTAGCCAAACAGTTGGTTTTTTTCGCTGCTTAGAGCTACACTAGCACTATATATTTCTACTATAGGAGGAGGGGGATATTGACAAATCAAAAAAGTGAAAATTTTACCTAAACGCATTTGGGTTAAAAAGTCTTGATTTAAATCATACCAAATGCTGATTTATAGCCTACACTCCAGGGAGCGGCGCACCCAGGGTGGCCTTCCTGGGCGCGCCGGTCTAGTAACCAATGGGGGATATCCATGGAAACAACCGTAGATACACACAAAGACGCAAGCGCGCACGGAGCTGAGGCCGTGCGTGAGACTTACAATTACACGGTCGTCCGACAATTCACCATCATGACGATTGTCTGGGGGATTGTTGGTATGCTGGTGGGGGTGATCATTGCCGCTCAACTGGTTTGGCCACAACTCAACACTAATCTGGAGTGGTTCACCTTCGGGCGCCTGCGCCCGTTGCACACCAACGCCGTTATCTTCGCCTTCGGTGGGTCGGCCCTGTTTGCGACCTCCTACTACATCGTACAAAGAACCTGCCAAACCCGGCTCTTCAGCGACGGTTTGGCGGCCTTCACCTTCTGGGGCTGGCAGCTGGTCATCGTCCTGGCGGCAATTTCCTTACCCCTGGGCATGACCATGGGCAAGGAATACGCCGAACTGGAATGGCCCATCGCCATCCTGATCGCCATCGTCTGGGTTGCCTACGCCATCGTCTTCTTTGGCACGATCATGAAGCGAAAAGTTCAACACATTTATGTGGCGAACTGGTTCTTTGGCGCATTTATCATCACGATTGCTGTGCTGCATATCGTGAACAATATGTCCATGCCGGTCACTCTGTTCAAGTCCTATTCCATGTATCCAGGGACTATGGACGCCATGATTCAGTGGTGGTATGGCCATAATGCGGTGGGCTTCTTCCTGACCGCTGCCTTCCTGGGCATGATGTACTACTTCATTCCCAAGCAGGCAGGGCGTCCGGTGTATTCCTATCGCCTGTCGGTCATCCATTTCTGGGCGCTGATCTCCCTGTATATGTGGGCCGGTCCACACCATCTGCACTACACGGCGCTGCCGGATTGGGTGCAGTCTTTGGGTATGGTCTTCTCGCTGATGCTGCTGGCCCCAAGTTGGGGTGGGATGATTAACGGGATCATGACCCTTTCCGGAGCCTGGCATAAACTGCGCACTGATCCTATCCTGCGCTTTTTGATCGTGGCCTTGTCCTTCTACGGCCTGGCAACCTTTGAAGGGCCGATGATGTCAATCAAGACCGTAAATGCCCTGTCGCATTACACTGACTGGACCATTGGTCACGTGCATGGTGGTGCCCTGGGTTGGGTGGCCATGATCACTATTGGTTCACTGTACGCCTTGATTCCCGTATTGTTTGGCAAAGAGAAGATGTATTCGATCAAGGCCATCGAATGGCATTTCTGGTTGTCGACCATAGGCACCGTCATGTACATCGTCTCGATGTGGATCTCCGGGGTGATGCAAGGCTTAATGTGGCGTGCCGTGAATCCGGACGGTACCTTGACCTACAACTTCGTCGAGACCCTGGTACAGATGTACCCCTACTACTTCCTGCGCTTCCTTGGCGGAGCCATCTTCCTGGCCGGTATGTTCATCATGGTCTGGAACGTCTGGAAGACGATCGCCGGCACCAAGCCCGTCACGCACGCCGTGCCGCAGACCGCACATTGATCCGGGGGAGATGAAAC
>SKSP01000175.1 GCA_007122945.1 Ilumatobacteraceae bacterium
ATGGTGCTCGGCGGGGTGCTCGGCGACCGGACGAGCAAGCGTTGGCTGTGTGCCGGCGCGATGTGGGGACACGTGCTCGGCCTGTTGTTGCTCACGTTCGCGACGAACCACTGGATGATCTGGGCGTTCGTCGTGCTGCACGGTCTCGCCTGGGGCATGCGCGGCCCGCTGATGGCGGCGATCCGGGCCGACTACTTCGGCTCGACGTCGTTCGGGCAGATCATGGGCTACTCGTCGCTCGTGCTGATGCTCGGCATGGTCGGGGGTCCGCTGCTCGCCGGCGTGCTCGCCGACGTGACCGGCAGCTACCGCACCGGCTTCACCATCCTCGCCGTGCTCTCGGCCACCGGGAGTCTGCTGTTCGCGCTGTCGACACCACCCAGGCGCAACATGCCCGACGACGAGCGATGAGATACGGTCGATCCCATGCTTCCCGTCGACACCGCAGCCCCCGAGTTCTCGCTCCCCGACCACGATGGCGACCCCGTCGAGCTGCGCGACCAGCGCGGCCACTGGGTGCTCGTGTGGTGGTACCCGAAGGCGGCCACCCCCGGTTGAACGCTGCAGGGACAGGGCCTGCGTGACCAGGCCCCCGAGTTCGACCGACGCGACTGCCGCATCTTCGGGATGTCGTTCGACACGCCCGCCGACAACAAGGCGTTCAAGGAGCAGTTCGACTTCCCGTTCGCGCTGTTGTGCGACACCGACCGGACCGTCGGCGCGGCCTACGAGGCCAAGCAACCCGCCGATCACGACTTCGCCGACTATCCGAAGCGGGTGAGCTACCTGATCGATCCCGACGGGATCATCCGTCGGGCGTACGCGGTCAGCGACCCCGCCGGACACGCCACCGAGGTGCTCGCCGACCTCCGCGACCTCCAGGGCGGCTGACATCGCCACACCGAGCATCGAGACGACGGGCGTCGGGCGGGCCATCCAGGGTTTCTCCTGGCTGGCGCTGTACCTGCTCGTCGTCCTGACGCCGCTCGTCATCGCGCTCACCGGCAACCGACCACCCGGGCGCGCGTTCTGGCTGGAGTTCTCGGTCGCGCTCGGCTTCGTCGGGCTCGCGCTGATGGGACTGCAGTTCGCGGTCGTGAGCCGGTTCAGCTCGGTGAACGCGCCGTACGGGCTCGATGCCGTGCTGCAGTACCACCGGGCGATCTCGTTCGTCGCGCTCGCGTTCGTGCTGGCCCACCCCACCATCATCATGATCCGCGACACGGCCCAGCTCGAGCTCCTGAACCCGATCACGGCGCCCTGGCGGGCGCGTTTCGGGCTGGCGTCGGTCGTGGCGCTCGTGCTGCTGATCGCGACGTCGGTGTGGCGGACCAGGTTCCGGTTGGCGTACGAATGGTGGCGGGTGCTCCACGGGGTGCTCGCCGTCGCCATCGTCGTCACCGCCCTGCTCCACATCGAGGGGGTCGGGTACTACGTCGACGGCCCGTGGAAGCGCGGGTTCTGGGTCGCCATGTCGCTCGCACTGGTGGCGCTGCTCGCCAACATCCGGATCGTCAAGCCGATCCGGCTGCTCCGCCGCCCGTGGCGCGTCGAGTCGGTCCGAGGAGAGCCCGGCGACACCTGGGTGCTGACGCTCGTGCCCGACGGTCACCCGGGGATGCGGTTCTTCCCCGGACAGTTCGCCTGGATCCGCATCGACCGCAGTCCCTTCTCGATCCACGAGAACCCCTTCTCGATGTCGTCGTCGGCGGACCGGACGGACGCGATCGAGTTCACGATCTCCTCGGCGGGCGACTTCACCTCGACCCTCGGCGCCGTCGAACCGGGCACCCGGGCGTTCGTCGACGGACCGTACGGGGTGTTCACCTACGAGCTCAACGAGGGTCCCGAGTTCGTGTTCGTCGCCGGCGGCGTCGGGATCGCCCCGATCCTCAGCATGTTGCGCACGATGGCCGAACGCGACGACCGCCGACCGTGCCTGCTCCTCTACGCCAACCCCAGCTGGGACGACGTCGCCCATCGTGACGAGATCGACCGTCTCGTCGAGCAGCTCGACCTGCGGGTCGTGCACGTGCTCGAGGATCCTCCCGCGGGGTGGGACGGCGAATCCGGCCTGATCGACGACGACGTGCTCGAGCGACACCTCGGCCGCGGCCAGCATCGGGCCAGGTACTTCATCTGCGGCCCGCCACCGATGATGGTCGCCGTCGAGGAGTTGCTCGGCGCGCGCGGCATCCCCGGCGAGCACGTGGACCACGAGCGCTTCGACATCATGTGAGCACGACATGCGACACCTCTACACCCAACGCCTCGCCTACGCCGTGACGGCGGTGTGCCTCACCGCCGCCGTCGTGTTCGGCGCGATCGCGTCGCGCACCGACCCGGGGACGGGCGACCGCATCTCCCAGGTGCTCGAGCTGGAGGCCGACCCCGGTGCCGGCGCCGAGGTGTACACCGACCTCGCGGAGCCCTCGTGCGCATCGTGCCACTCGCTGGCGGCCGTGGACGCCGACTCGGATCGGGCGACCGATCTCGATGAGCTGCAGCCCGACGAGCGGCGCGTCGTCGTGTCGCTCGTGACCGACGGGGTCGAGCCGCACGCCGCCCAGGGGTACCGTTCGCTGCTCAGCGACCAGCAGGTGGCCGACGTCGCCGCGCTGGTCGCCGGCCGCGCCGGCTGAGGGGCCCCGCCCGACGCGCCGGTCACTCGTCGGCGGTGACGACGATCGGGACCTCGGCGGTCCGGAACACCGGTTCGTCGTCGTCGTCCCACGCTTCGGGGTTCAACGTGGAGACCAGCACCGAGCCGCCACGGGCGGGGATCTGGGCGAAGTGCGCCCGCTCGGGCATCGGTCGGGGTGGGCGACGCGTGAGCCGCCACGCGGCGAACAGGGCGATCAGGGCATGGACGGCGGCGAGGAACCAGAAGAACCCTTCCGGGCCGATCGACGTCATGGCGAGCGATGCGGCGAACGGGCCGACGATCGCGCCGAAACCCATCGCGAGGACCAGTCGACCACCGGCACCGACGATCTGCGTGTGGTCGATCCAGTCGTTGACGTGGGCGTTCAAGAGGGCGTACAGCGGGAACGAGAACCCGCCGAGCAACCCGATCGCCACGAGGAGGACCGCACCGCTCGGGTTGCTGGTGGCAGCGACGCACACCAGGGACGCGAGCGCCGCCGTCGCGAGGATCACCCGGCGCCGGTCGGTGTGATCCGACAGGGCACCGATCGGCACCTGGAGCACGGCCCCGCCGAGGATCGCCACGAGCATGAAGACCGAGGTCTTGGCCAGGCCGAGCCCGACGAGCTGGGCATAGACCACACCCATGCCGAACAGGGCGCCCGTCGCCGAACCGGTGAGGATCACCCCCACGATCCCGAGCGGCGCTTCACGGAAGATCTCGCGCATCGTCACCGGAACGGGTTGGAGCATCCGCGGCTTGGCCCGGACCGACAGTGCAGCCGGGACGAGCGCGAGCGAGACGAGCACCGAGATCGTCACGAAGAGCTCGAAGCTCTCGGGTGGGGCGACGTTCAAGAGGAGCTGGCCGGCGCCCAACCCGCCCGACACCACCACCATGTACAACGACAGCAGCGACCCGCGGGTCTCGTTCGTCGCGAGGTCGTTCAGCCAGCTCTCCGCCACGACGAACAGGCCCGCGAAGCAGAACCCCGAGGCGACCCGGAGCACGACCCAGCCGATGGGCTCGACCACGATGGCGTGGAGGAGGATCGAGCTCGACGCGACAGACGCGAGGGCGGCGAAGACCCGGATGTGTCCGACCGAGGCGACCAGGTGCACGGCCCGGGTCGATCCGAGCAGGTAGCCGAGGTAGTAGCTCGACATGATCACACCCGTGGTGGTCGTGCCGAACCCCTCGATCGAGGCGCGGACGCCGAGCAGACTGCCCTGGAGGCCGGACCCGAGCATCAACAGGGCGACGCCGACGAGCAGCGCCCACGCCGACCCGACGGCGTGACCCAGCGCGACGAGACGCGGCGGACGGTCGTGATCGGGTGGCACCGGGAGCGAACGCTACCGGCGCGGGGTCATCGGCCGGTCCACTCCGGGGCACGCTTCTCGGCGAACGCCCTCGGTCCCTCCTTGGCGTCCTCGGAGGTGAACACGCTCATCTGCAGCGGCTGCTGGAGCGCCCAGAACTCCTCCTCGGTCGCACCCTGGGTCGCCTTGATGAGCTGCTTCGACGCGGCGACCGCGAGCGGTGCGTTCCGGGCGACCCGCTCGGCCAGATCCATCGCCGCGTCGACCGCGGACCCGGGTTCGACGAGTCTCGTGACGAGACCGAACTCGGCCGCGTCGTCGGCCGTGATCGGGTCGCCGGTGATCGCCATCTCCATCGCCTTGCCGTAGCCGACACGACTCGGCAGCCGCAGCAGCCCGCCACCGGCGGCGAACAGGCCGACGTTGACCTCCGGGATGCCGACCTTGGCGCCCTTCGCGGCGACGAGCAGGTCGCACGTCAGCGCGAGCTCCAGACCACCCGCGAGGGCGAACCCCTCGATCGCCCCGATGAGCGGCTTCTGCGCGCCCTGCTGGATGAACGTCATCATCGGCCCGATGTCCTCGCCGCGCGAGAACGCCTTGAGGTCCATCCCCGAGCAGAAGCCGCGCCCGTTGCCGGTCAGCACGCCGGCGGTCAGTCCGTCGTCCGCGTCCAGGCGCTCGATGGCGGCCCACAGGCCCGCCGAGAGGGCACCGTTGATCGCGTTCATCGCGTCGGGCCGGTTGAGGGTGATCAGCAGGACGCGCCCACGTTGCTCGGTCAGGACGGCTTCGTTGTCGCTCATGGCCCGCGAACGTACCGAGCCGCCCGTTCAGCCGACGATTCGGCTGTCGCCCTCGCCCCAGTAGCGGTCGCGCAGCACGCGCTTGTAGAGCTTGCCGGTCGGCAGGCGCGGCAACTCGTCGTCGAAGTCGATCGAACGCGGGCACTTCACGCGCGCGAGGTGCTGCTGGCAGAACTCGAGCAGCTCGCGCTCGAGCTCCCGTCCGGCGTCCACGTCGGGCATCGGTTGGACGACGGCCTTGACGACCTCGCCGAGGTCGGGGTCGGGCACGCCGAACACGGCGGCGTCGGCCACCGATGGATGGGTGATCAGCAGGTTCTCGCACTCTTGCGGATAGATGTTGACCCCGCCCGAGATGATCATGAACGTCGCCCGATCGGTCAGGTACAGGTAGCCGTCGTCGTCTATGTAGCCGACGTCGCCCACCGACGCCATGGTGCCGTCGGGCGACAGCGCCGCTCGGGTCTTCTCCGGGTCGTCGAAGTACTCGAAGGTCGAGGCCGCCTCGAACCAGATCGTGCCGCGCTCGCCGGTCGGGACCTCGTTCATCTCGTCGTCCAGGACGTGCAGCACACCCAGGAGCGGACGGCCCACGGTGCCGGGGTGGGCGAGCCACTCCTCGGAGTCGCACGCCGTGAAGCCGAGGCCCTCCGTCGCGCCGTAGTACTCGTGGATGATCGGCCCCCACCACTCGATCATCTGCTGCTTGACCGGTACCGGGCAGGGCGCCGCGGCGTGGATCGCGATCTCGAGTGACGACACGTCGTACCGCTCACGCAGCTCCCGGGGCAGCTTGAGCATCCGGCTGAACATCGTCGGGACGAGCTGGGAGTGGGTGGCCCGGTGCTGTTCGAGGAGCTGCAGGTAGTGCTCGGGGTCGAAGCGCTCCATTATCACGCACGTGCCCCCCACGCGGATCGTCAGGGCGTTCGCGGCGAGTGGAGCCGAGTGGTAGAGCGGCGCGGGGGAGAGGTACACCATGTGTTCGCGGTACCGCCACAGCTTCTCCAGGAAGTCGAACAGCGGGAGCTGCTCGGACGGCGGCACGTCGGGGAGCGGCCGCAGGATCCCCTTCGGTTGGCCGGTGGTCCCCGACGAGTACAGCATCGGTGTCCCGAGCCGTTCGTCGTCGATCGGCGTGGTCGGGAACGGCGCCACCGCGGCCGAGTAGTCGACGAACGGCGCTTCCAGCTGCAGCCCGGCGTCGGCCGCTCCGACCACCAGGACCTGCTCGACCTGCGGGCACTGCGCCACGGCCTCTCGCGCCACGTCGTACTTCGCCGCCGAGGTGACCACGATCCGCGAGCGGCTGTTGTCGACGACGTACGCCATCTCGTCGGCCGTGAGGTAGGAGTTGATCGCCGTCACGTACAGGCCGCTGCGCTCACCGGCACCGCACACCTCGAGGAACCGCGCGTGGTTCTCCATGAACAACGAGTAGTGGTCGAGGCGCTGCAGCCCCCGGTCGCGGAACAGGTGGGCGAGCTGGTTCGAGCGCGCCTCGTACTCGCCGTAGGTGACGACGGTGCCCGAGGTGGCCATCACGATGCACGGTCGGTCGGGGTCATCGGCGGCGATGTGGGCGGCGTACATGCCACGACACCGTACCGATGCGTCGGGTGGCGCTCGGTACCCGGCCACCGGCCCCGGCGCCGTACGGTCGCGTGGGCATGGAGCTCGGGGTGTGCATGGCGACGGCGATCAGCGACGTGGAGCACGCCGTGCTCGCGGAGCAGCTCGGGTACTCGCACGTGTGGGTGGCCGACAGCCAGATGCTGTGGTCCGACTGCTACGCGACGCTCGCGCTGGTCGCCGACCGCACCGAGCGGATCCGGATCGGCACGGGTGTCGCCGTCGCCGGAACCCGCTCGCCGGCCGTGACGGCGGCGGCCCACGCGTCGATCAACCGCATCGCGCCCGGTCGGGTGTTCTGCGGGATCGGGACGGGCAACACGGCGATGCGGACGATGGGTCGCCGGCCGATGCGGATCGCCGAGTTCGACCGGCACCTCGGCGAGCTCCGGTCGCTGCTCGACGGCCGCGAGACGCACGTGGGGGAGCCGGAGGCGCGCACACCGATCCGACACCTGATGCCCGACACCGGCTTCGTCGCCTTCGCGCCGCGCATCCCGCTGTACGTCTCGGGGTTCGGACCGCGGGCGACCGCGCTCGCCGTCCGCCACGGCGACGGGCTCGTCATGTCGACCCGGCCGCGGGCGGCGTCGGTCGAGCGGGTGTGGGACCGGCTCCGGGCCGCGGCCGACGACGAGGGTCGCGAGATCGACCCGTCCACGTTCCACACCACCGAGCTGACGACGATGTGCGTGCTCGAACCCGGTGAGGCGGTCGATTCCGACCGTGTCCGCGAGCGGGTGGGCGCCTTCGCGATCGCCGGTCTGCACTACCAGTACGAACAGTGGCGCGAGGCCGGACGCCCCGACGTGACCGGCCGCTTCGAGGGATGGGACGACTACGTGGAGATGCTCGACCAGGTCGACCCGGTGCGTCTCCACCAACGCATCCACCTGGGGCACAACTGCTGGGTGGAACCGGAGGAGGAACGATTCGTCACACGCGACCTGATCGAGGCGACGTGCATGGTCGGCACGGCCCAGCAACTCGCCGACGAGCTCGGTGACATGGCGTCGGCCGGGCTCTCGCAGGTCATGCTGCTCCCCCCGCTCCACGTGCGCGACGACGTGCTCCGCGAGGTCTCCGAGCTGGTGATGCCCCAGCTCGCGTGACCGATCTCAGCCGGTGCCGCGCAGCGCGGTGGCCTCACAGACCTTGGTGACCGCGACGGCGTAGGCAGCGTCGCGCATGGCGAGGCCGTCGACGGCGGCCCGGTCGCGGACCCGGCGGTACGCGGCGCGCATGCCGTCGTCGAGCCGGCGGAGGACGTCGTCGCGCCTCCACGTGAGCTGCTGCAGGTTCTGGACCCACTCGAAGTAGCTCGTCATCACCCCGCCGGCGTTGGCGAGGATGTCGGGGATCACCGTCACCCCGCGGTCGGCGAGCTCGGCGTCGGCGACCGGGGTGACGGGATGGTTGGCGCCCTCGACGATGACCGAGCAACGCACGTCGGCGGCGTTCCCGGGGTGCACCACGCCACCGATCGCCGCCGGGAGCAACACGTCGACCGCGGCCGACACGATGTCGTCTGATGCGAGCTCGTCGACGTGATCGCCCTGCTCGAAGCCCTCCAGGACGCCGTGCTCGTCGGTGTGGCGGTGCAGCGCCTCGATGTCGAGCCCGGCCTCGCACCACAGCGTGCGGTCGGCGTCGCTCACCGCGACGATGCGGTACCCGCGGTCGTGGGCATGGCGCGCGGCCCACGACCCGACGTTGCCGAACCCCTGGATCGCGAGCGTCATCTCCTCCGGATCGCGACCCTGGTCGTGGAGCAGCTCGTCGAGGACGACGATGCACCCGCGCCCGGTCGCGGCCTCGCGCCCGTGGGACCCGCCGAGCGGGATCGGCTTACCGGTCACCACACCCGGCGTCCACCCTTGGAGCTGGGCGTACTCGTCGACGATCCAGGCCATCGTCTGGGCGTCGGTGTGCATGTCGGGGGCGGGGATGTCGCGGTGGTCGCCGAGGATCGAGCTGATCGCCCGGGTGTAGGCGCGGGTGAGGCGCTCCTTCTCGACGGGGCTGAGCGTCCCGACGTCGACCTGGACGCCGCCCTTGGCACCCCCGAACGGCACGTCGACGACCGCGGTCTTCCAGGTCATCAGCGACGCGAGGGCGCGCACCTCGTCGATGTCGGCCTTCGGGTGGTACCGGATGCCGCCCTTGTAGGGCCCGCGCGCCGAGTTGTGCTGCACTCGGTACCCCACGAACGTGGCGATCTCGCCGTCGTCGCGACGGACGGGCACCTCGACGCGCAGCTCCGAGGCCGGCATCCGGATGCGCGTGAGGACCGCTCGCGAGACGTCGCCGATCTCACCGGCGCGCTCGACGTAGTGGTTCACGGCCTCGAACGCCGTCATGTCCTCGCGCAGGCGGGTGTCGGGGAGATCGGGATGCATGTCGGTGTCGACCGGGTTCGCCATGGCCCCGAGCCTGCCACACCATCGCTGTTCACCATCGCTGTTCACGGCCGGGGTGCTCAACTACCGTCGCGAGCAGTGACGTTCGAAGCCGCACCCGATGCGGCACCGATTCGCGTGCTGGTCGTCGAAGACGACGAGCTGGTCCGGCGGATGCTCGTACGCGTGCTCGAACGCCGTGGCTTCGTCACCCTCGAGGCACCCGACGGGCGCTCCGCGCTCGAGCTCGTCGAACACCACGAGGTCGACGTCGTGCTGCTCGACAACGGGCTGCCCGACATCGTCGGCACCGACGTGCTCGCGGCCCTCCGTGACGCACCGGCGTCGGCCACGCTGCCGGTCATCCTCGTCACCGGACAGGCCGACATCGAAGCGCGCGTCGGCGGACTCCAGGCGGGTGCCGACGACTACCTCGTCAAGCCCGTCAACATGGACGAGCTGGTGGCCCGGGTCCACGCCCAGATCCGTGGTCGTGACGCGTGGCGCTCCCAGGTCCAAGAGAAGCTCCACGAGCGGGCCCAACTCGCCGCTGCGCTCGCCGCGATCTCGCCGAGCGGCGGGAGCCGCGACGTCGCGGAGAAGCTCTGCACCGTGCTGGCCGACCTCCCGGGCGTGGATTCGGTCGGTGTCAGCGAGCTGGCGCTCGATGGCTCGGTGTCGGTGCTCGCCGCGACGAACCCGTTCTGGACGAGCACCGACAGTCCGCAGATCGACCCGCTCGTCGTGCAGGAGGTCCGCCAGGTCGTCGCCGACGGCGCCGTCGTGCTCCCCCCGAAGCTGGCCGACCTGGTCACGACGACACCGCACGACGGGGTGATCGCCGCTCCCGTCGAGATCGGCGGCCGACTCGCCGGCGTGGTCCTGCTCGGCACGTCCGCCCGTCCCGGCGTCGACGAGCGGACCACGATCCTCGAGGTGCTCAGTGCGGCGATCGACCTGTCACCCGTCGTCCAACGTCTGCTCGGACCCGTCCTCGACAGCCGGAACGGGAGCGAGTCGGTCGCGGTGCGGCTGCGCCACGTCATCGACGAACAGGCCTTCCACCCGGTGTTCCAACGACTCGTCGAGCTGCGGACGGGCCGCACGACCGGGTACGAGGCCCTGACACGGTTCGACGACGGCGTCCCACCCGATCAGCGGTTCGCCGAGGCCGTCAACGTCGGCCTCGGCATCGACCTCGAGCTCGCCACGCTCCGAGCGGCCCTGGCGGCAGCGGCGCGGCTCCCGGGCGACCGCTACCTCTCGGTGAACGTGTCCTCGTCGCTGCTGACGAGCGGGGCGCTGACCGACGTGCTGGCCGACGCCGCAGGCCGCGCCCTCGTCCTCGAGCTCACCGAGCACGAGCGCATCGACGACTACCGCGACATCCGCGCCGCGTTCGAATCGCTCGGCCCGAGCGTCCGCTGGTCGGTCGACGACGCCGGCTCCGGGTGGGCGAGCCTCCGCCACGTGTTCGCCCTCCGACCCCACTTCGTCAAGCTGGACCGGACCTGGGTCAGCGGCATCGACGCCGATCGGGCGCGCCAGGCGCTGCTGCTCGGCGTCGGCCGGTTCGTGGAGGAGCTCGACGGTTCCCTCGTCGCGGAGGGGATCGAGACCACCGAGGAGCTCGAGACGTTGACGACCCTCGACATCGAGTTCGGGCAGGGCTACCTCCTGGGTCGCCCCGTCCCGATCGACGAGGCCGTCGCCACCGGGTGACCGCGCCACCGAGCGTCACGGCAGCGGGTCACGGCAGGGATCAGGGCCGGGATCAGGGCCGGGGATCGACGGGCGGGAGTGGATCGGTGACGGTCAGCGCCACGCCGACCAGGTTGGCGACGATGCGCTTGAGGTAGCGGTGCAACACCGCTCGCGGCACCGCCACGTAGCCGGGCTGCTCGGAGTGGACCAACTCCAGGATGTGGGCGGCGTGGTGGTCCTCCATCGCGCGGGCCTCGCGCCGGATGCGCTCGACCTCGTCGGCGTCGGGGTCCAGGAGCAGCGCGGCGACCTCGCCGAACAGCGCCGAGATCGACCGTTGCGCCTCGGTCAGCTCGTCCAGGTCGGGCGCGTCCGCGAGCGACACACCCTCGAGGGCGAGATCGAGGATGTTCTTGGCCTGGTCGCCGATGCGCTCGACCTTCTTGATCAACAGCGTGTGGCCGAGGACCTGCCCGATGTCCGCGGTGCCGTGCACGCTGACGTGGACGATCAGTTCGCGCCGCAACTCGTGCTCGGTCCGGTTGATGCGCGCATCGGTGGCGCGGATGTCGTCGGCGGCCTGTTCGACGGCGACGCCGTGCAGCACCGCGCCCGTCGCCACGTCGAACGAGTGCCGCGCGTCGCCGAGCATGCCCACGATGCGCCCGGTGATGTGATCCATTCCGGACTCGCCGCGACGGAAGAACGACAACACCATGACGTCAGCTTTCCACGCGCGGGCTCGTCACGACGATCACCGCAGCACCACGATCCCGACGAGGGGCACGATGATGAACAGGCCGAAAACGTACCCTACGGCCCAGTGCGTGCGGGTCGCAGCAACGGTCGCGAGCGCCTCCGCCGCGCGGATCGGCAGGTCGCGGACGGCGCGGATCGGGTAGATGAGCATGATCGCGACGACGTTGAAGACGGTGTGGAGCAAGGCGATCGTGAGGGCTTCGGGCCGACTCGCGGCGAGCGCTGCGAGGAGCGCCGTGATGGTCGTGCCGACGTTCGCCCCGAGTGTCACCGGATAGGCGTTGCGGAGGGTGATCACACCCGACGCTGCCAGCGGGACGAGGATGGCCGTGGTGATGCTCGACGACTGCACCGAGATGGTGACGATCACCCCGAGCGTCATCGCGACCAGGCCACCACCCCGACCGAGCATCGCGTTCACCGACCGCTCGACGCGGTTCGCGACGAGTCGGCGCATGTTCTTGGTGATGAACGTGAGCGACGTCAGGATCACCAGCAGACCGAGCCCGATGAGGATCGGGCCGACGACGGGGTCGGACACACCGAGATCGCCCGCGAGCCCTCGGAAGCGGTCGATCGGCCAGGAGACGAGTGCCTTGACCGGGCTCTCCCATTCGGCGCCGGCCGAGCCGACGAGACGGTCGCTGATCCAGGTCGCGATCCGTGAGAGGGCGCCCGTGGTGAGCTCGAGGGGCAGCAGGATCGCGACCGCGAACACGTTGAAGAAGTCGTGGACCGTCGCCGCCGCGAACGCACGCGTGAACTCGTTGCTCCGGCGGACGTGCCCGAGCGACACGAGCGTGTTCGTCACCGTGGTGCCGATGTTGGCGCCCATGATCATCGGGACCGCCGCCTCGAGGCTCACCGCGCCGGACGCCACGAGGCCGACGATGATCGAGGTGCTCGCCGAGGACGACTGCACGAGCACCGTCGCGAGGATGCCGACGAACAAGCCGGCGAGCGGGTTCGACACCGCCGAGAAGAGGCGCTCCTGGGTGTCGGCGCCGAGGATCTTGATGCCGGTCTCGAGCGACGAGACCCCGACCAGGAACGTGTAGATGAGCAGGGCGACGAGCAGCGCCCGCCGCCGCGTCGTGAGCCAGCGGTCGGGCGAGGGTGTCGCTACCGAGGCGGGGAGAGCGGAGGGATCCGACACCGACCGCACGGTCTAGCAGGTGGCTTCACCTGGCGTTCACGTCGTGTCCGGAATCCCGTCACCGAAGCTGATGCCGAGGTCGCGAGCCGTGTGCATCGTGTCGCAATCGAGCGGGACGAGCTTCTGTCGGTGGGTGGCGTCGGCGAGGGGCACGTAGTCCACCGTGGGCGGGGCGAGCGCGACCATCACACCGTCGTTGCCGGTGTCGAGCGCGCGGATCGCCGCGGCGCCGAACCGGAGCCCGAGCAGCCGGTCGAACGCCGTGGGGGAGCCGCCGCGCAGCAGGTGGCCGAGCACCACGACGCGTGTCTCTTTGCCGGTCAGACGTCCGAGTTCGGCAGCGACCTTCTCGCCGACGCCGCCGAGCCGTTCGGCCTGGCCGACGGCCTTGCCGATGACGGAGCGCTCGCCGTCGTGGGGGATGGCCCCCTCGGCGACCACGACGATCGAGAACTTGGCGTCCTGCTCCTCGCGTTCGACGATCACGTCGGCGACGGGTCCCAGACGGTAGGGGATCTCGGGGATCAAGATGGCGTGGGCCCCGCTCGCCGTGCCGGCGTTCAGCGCGATCCAACCGGCGTACCGGCCCATCACCTCGACGACCATCACCCGACCGTGCGACGCCGCGGTGGAGAACAGCCGGTCGATGCAGTCCGACGCGAACGCGACCGCCGTGTCGAAGCCGAACGTGGACGTCGTGTGCTCGAGGTCGTTGTCGATCGTCTTGGGGACGCCCACCACGCGCAGCGGCCGACCGTCGTGCGTGGCCGCCTGTTCGTGGAGGTGATGGGCGATCGCGAGCGAGCCGTCGCCGCCGACCGAGATGAGCGCGTCGACGCCGTGCTCGGCGAACCGGTCGAGCAGCTCGTGGGAACGATCGATCTCCTCCCACGTGCCGTCCGGCCGCTGGACGGGGAACGCGATCGGATTCCCCCGGTTCGTCGTCCCGAGGATCGTGCCACCGAGGTGGACGATGCCGCGCACCGATCGCCGGCTGAGCTCGACCACGCCGCCGTCGGGGTACTCGTCGGGAGACAGGAGGCCGTTGAAGCCGTCGCGGATCCCGACGACGTCCCATCCCCGGTTGCGGGCCGCGAGGGTCGCCGCACGGATGACGGCGTTGAGGCCGGGCGCGTCACCGCCGCCGGTGCTGATCGCGACCCGTGAGATCGGGGTGTGGTGGGATGGCGGAGGGACCATCCACGGATGCTGTCACAGCGCGGCGGTCACGCGCGCCAGGAGCTCGTCGTACGCGTCGGTCGCCGGGAACTGGGGGTACTCGTCGCGCACGTGCATCGGGGCCCGGAACAAGAACCCGGCGTCGGCCTCGACCAGCATGGAGATGTCGTTGTAGGAGTCGCCCGCCGCGATCACTCGGTAGTTGAGGGCGGCGAACGCCTGCACGGCGTGCCGCTTCTGATCCGGCATCCGCAGTCGGTAGTCGACCACTCGGTCGCCGTCGACCACCAGGCGGTGGCACAAGATGGTCGGGTACCCGAGCTGGCGCATCAACGGTGCGGCGAACTGCTCGAAGGTGTCCGAGAGGATGACGACCTGGGTGCGACGGCGCAACTCGTCCAAGAACGCGCACGCACCGGGGAGCGGACCCAAGCCGGCGATGACCTCCCTGATCGTCGACATGGTCAGCCCGTGCTCGTGCAACAGATCGAGGCGACCGCGCATCAGCACGTCGTAGTCGGGCTCGTCGCGGGTGGTGCGGAGCAACCCGTCGACGCCGGTTCGCTCGGCGACGGCGATCCAGATCTCGGGCACGAGCACGCCTTCGAGATCGAGGGCCACGATCGTCTGCCGCACGTCGTCGGACGAGGCTCCGGTCACGGCGACAGTCTCATCGACCCGACCCGGCGCCGCCCAACTCGTCACCCGCGGCGGCGTCGCTGTTCCAGCCCACGTCGACCGGTGCGTACTTCGGGACCCAGGTGAGGTCGTCGAGGCGCCGCTCGAGGTCGTCGACGTGGCGAGCGACGCCGTCGGCGACCGCCGCGCGCGCGACGGCGAGGGCGACGTGTCGAGCGACCCGACGGCTCGCGGAGATCGGCGGCAGCAGGGGAGCGTGAGGCCCCGACGCCGCGGCCGGAGAGAGCTCGGCGACCGCATCCGCGGCAGCGGCGAGCATGCCGTCCGTGATCGCCCGCGCCGCCGCCACGAGGGCGCCCATGCCGAGCCCGGGGAACACGTGCACGTTGTTGACCTGGGCCACCCCGGGGAAGGGGCTGCCGGTCCCGACCATGGCGGCGCCGTCGGTCCAGGCGAGCACGTCGGACGGCAACGCCTCGGCCCGCGGCGTCGGGTTCGACAGCGGGAGCACGACCGGGTGGGGAACACCCTCGGCCATCGCGCGGACGACCGCCTCGGTGAACAGCCCCGGTTGTCCACTGACGCCGACGAGCGCGTGCGGGCGGACGTGCCGCACGACCTCCTCGAGCGGGAACCGACCCTGGGCGTCCGATCTCCAACCGACCAGATCGCCGGCCGGTCGGACGAAGTCGCGCTGGATGTCGAGGATCTCCGGGAGCAGGTCGTGCACGAGTCCGTCGCGGTCCACGAGCCAGCAGCGCCGACGGGCGGCCTCCGGAGCGAGGCCGCCACGCACCATCGCATCGACCGCTCGTCGGGCGATGCCGGTGCCCGCCGAGCCGGCACCGACGACCACGAGGCGGAGATCCGAGACCGGGGTGTCGGTCGCCCGCAAGCCACCCGCGATCGCCGCCATCGTCACCGCTGCCGTGCCCTGGATGTCGTCGTTGAACGAGCACACCCGATCGCGATGCCGATGGAGCAAGCGGGTCGCGTTGACCTGGGCGAAGTCCTCCCATTGCAGGACGGCGCGGGGGAACCGCGCGTGGACCGCCTCCACGAAGGCGTCGACGAGCTCGTCGTACTCCGGGCCGCGGACACGGCGGTGGCGCCATCCGAGGTACAGCTCGTCGGAGAGGAGCGCGTCGTCGTCGGTGCCGACGTCGAGCATGACCGGCAGCGTGCGGGTCGGGTCGATGCCGCCGGCCGCGGTGTACAGCGAGAGCTTCCCGATCGGGATGCCCATCCCACCCACCCCCAGGTCGCCGAGGCCGAGCACCCGCTCGCCGTCGGTCACCACGACCACGTCGATCACGTCGTCGCCGACCGCCGCGTCGAGCAGCTCGCCGACGCGATGCCGCAGCGGCCACGACAGGTACAGCCCGTGCTCGCGGCGATAGATGCGCGACCACTGCTGGCACGCGAGACCGACCGTCGGGGTGTAGACGATCGGCAGCAGGTCTTCGAGGTGATCGGTGAGGAAGCGGTAGAACAACACCGAGTTGGTCTGTTGCAGGGCGCGCAGGAAGACGTGGCGACCGAGGTCGTCGGTCCGCTGCTGGTACTCCATCTCGACACGGCGCAGCTGGGTCTCGATCGTCTCGACGGCCGGGGGCAGCAGCCCGTGGAGACCGAACCGGTCGCGTTCGTCATCCGTGAACGCGGTGCCCCGGTTGACGTAGCGGTCGCGCAGGATCGATCGTCCCGACGGCGGGCCGGTCACGGGGCGACCCGGGTGGAGGTGCCGACCGGCTCGGACGACCGCACGTAGCCGAGCAGTGGGGTCGCGCGCACCCGGGCGAACGCGCCCTGTGGCGCGGCGGTCCGCTCGTTCCCACGCCATGCCGTGACCGTCCGGCGCCGGCCGTCGTCGACCGCCATGTAGACCGAGAACCGGTCGCGCTCGGCCAGCGACTGCAGCGCCCGTACCCGCGGCACGACGTCGACCGGCCGGCGGGTGCGGACGATGGCCCCGATGCGCTGGTGCGTCCAGACGCTGTCGACCACCCCGGCGAGCACCGCCCATCCGGCCAGCACGATCGGGACCCAGAGCACGACGGCGACGACGTCCGCGACGCGTTCGACGATCGCGGTCTGATCGGGGAAGTTGTCGACCAGGGCGGTCAGCGCCTCGCCGTCCGCGACGCGGCCGAAGAACCCCTGCCCCCACCGCGCGGCGACCGCGACGGTGACGCCGAGGACGACCATGAGGTACGGGTTCCGGCCGTAGCCGGGGCGTACCGGGTACCGGACCCGTACCACGTGAGGGAGCCCCCCGGCATCGCTCCACGCGCGACGGTGGTCCTCGCGCACCACGGGGACCTGCTCGGTCACCTCGGGGCACAGACCCGTGACGACCGCATAGGCGAGCGCGAGCTGCTGGTCCCCTGGCGCGACCACGCTGACGCCGTCGGGGACGGTCGCCACGAGCCGGGTGCGGTACCCGAGCCACGCGCCGGCGCGACGTTCACCGTGCTCGGTCGGGAACTCCGCGCTCGACGCCCAGCGCCGGACGATCCCGATCGCGACGGCCAGCACCACCACCGCGCCGAGCCACCACGCGGCTCGCGGGCCCAACGACGAGGCGACGTCGCGTTCCGGCGCGCCGGGCGTCACCGCGGAGTAGACGAGGACCGCGGCCACGGTCACCGCCACCAGGGGAGCGAGGACGACGCCGGGGGTGAAGCGCTGGCGGGTGAGGCCGCGCTCGCGTGCGGCGCGCACCACGTCACGGTTGAAACGTCGCCACCAGCGTCGGTGGAGGCGGGACGCGGTCGCGACGAGCGTGCCGGCGGTCGTGACCCCGTCGAAGCTGCGGGCCGCGAGGTGGTTCAGCACCTGCTGCTCGAACCCGCGCAGGACGTCGCCGTGGCGCCCCCGGCCCCGGGTGTAGATGACGAGCTCGCCCTCGTCGGTGGTGGTCAGCCGGATCCACCCGCGACGAGCGAGATCGAGCACGGTCGCGACCACCGCCGAGGTCGGCACCTCGTAGCCGTTCGTGAGCAGACCGACCACGGCGGGTGGTTCGAGTCCCAGCTGCGGATCGGGAGCCGGTCGCCGGTCGCCGATCTCGATCGGGTGGGGTGGTGCCGACACCCGGACGGCGCGCCGCAGGATCGCCCACGCGAGCAACGCGGTGGCGACCGCGAACACCGTCGTCCGACCCGACGGGGCCGCGACGAGCGCCGTGACGAACGCCGTCACGACGCGTCCCCGGGCTCGACGCGCATCCACACCGTTCGCTGTGGGAAGGGGATCTCGATGGCGTGTTCGTCGAAGGCCTGCTTGACCGCCGCCCGGACGGCGCGTTGGAGCGCCCACTGCTGACCGGCTGCCGTCTTGACCTTGAGCCGCAGCGTGATGCCGTCGGCGCCGAGCGTCTCGACCCCGAGCACCTCGGGCGGCTCCAGCACGTGCTCGACGAACTCGTCGGTCGCGCACACCGTCGCGGCGGTCTCGTGCAGCACCTGCTGGGCCGTCGCCAGGTCGGTGTCGTAGGCGACCTCCACGTCCACGAGTGCCACGGACCACACCTGGGAGAGGTTGCCCGACCGGGTGACCTCCGAGTTCGACACGTGCCAGACGGTGCCGTCGAGGCTCCGCAGGGTGGTGGCGCGCAGCGAGAAGTGCTCGACGACCCCGGTGGCCTCACCCAGGTCGACCACGTCGCCGATCCCGTAGTGGTCCTCGAGCAGGACGAACAGCCCGGCGATCCAGTCCTTGACGAGGTCCTGGGCGCCGAAACCCACCGCGATGCCGGCGATGCCCGCCCCGGCGATCAGGGGACCCAGCTGGATGCCGACGATGCCGGCCAGCGTGATGATCGTGATGGTCCAGATGACGACCGCGACCGAGCCCGCCATCACCGAGGAGATCACGTTGGCCCGCGTCTCTCGCCGGGGGTCCTTGACGTCGGTGGTCAGCATCGGTGGCGGTTCGACCCCGATCCGGCGGAAACGTTGCGCGGCGGTCTCCCGGTCGGGGTTGACGATGCGCTGGACCGATCGCCGCACCCATCGTTTGGCGAGGCGGACGGCGATCCAGGCGATGATCAGGACGAGGACGAAGCGGAGCGGACGATCGACGAGGAAGTCGGACGCCCGGGCGAGGAACTCGTTCTGGTCGGTCCGGTCGTACACCCAACTGCAGATCGAGCCGGACGCCTCCCAGCACGGTTCGCCCACCTGTGTCGTCATGCGCCCACGAACCGTAGCGGGTCCCGGTCCGGTCGGCCCTCGGTCGCGCGTCGATCGTCGGGTAACGTCTGGCCACCATGGGCACTCCTGCGACGATCGCCGTCATCGGAACCGGTTACGTCGGCCTGACGACCGGGGCGTGCTTGGCCCATCTCGGCCACCGGGTGGTGTGCGCCGACGTCGACACCCGCAAGATCGAGCGCCTCGGGCGCGGCGAGATCCCGATCGTCGAGGAGGGTCTCGCCGAGATCGTCGCCGACGCGGTCGCCGCCGGCCGGCTCGAGTTCGTGGTCGGCTCCGTCAACGCGTCCGAGCGGGCCGACGTCGTGTTCCTGTGCGTCCCGACCCCGCAGGGTGACGACGGTTCCGCCGACCTCAGCTACATCCAGGCGGCGGCCGCCGAGATCGGCCCGACGCTGCGGCCCGACGCCATCGTGGTCAACAAGTCGACGGTGCCGGTCGGGTCCACGCGCGTGGTCGAGCGGGTCGTGCAGCGCGACGACGTCGCCGTGGTCTCGAACCCGGAGTTCTTGCGCGAGGGCACGGCGGTGCACGACTTCTTGCACCCCGACCGCGTGGTCATCGGCGCGAACGACCGTTCGGCCGCCGAACGTGTCGCCGAGCTGTACGCCTCCCTCGACACCGAGGTGATCCTCACCGACCCGGCGTCGGCCGAGACGATCAAGTACGCCGCGAACGGGTTCTTGGCGATGAAGATCTCGTTCGTGAACGCGATCGCCGCGATGTGCGAGGCGGTGGGCGCCGACGTCGCCGACGTCGTGCACGGGATCGGTACCGACTCGCGCATCGGCCCGGCGTTCCTGCGCCCCGGTCCCGGATGGGGCGGGAGCTGCTTCCCGAAGGACTCCCGCGCGCTCGTCAAGATCGCCCAGGAGCACGGCTACAACTTCACGATGATGCGGGGCGTGATCGACGTCAACGACGAGCAGCGGTCGCGCATGGTCCACAAGGTCGTGCACGCGCTCGGTGGTCCCGACCGACACGCCCTCCACGGTGCCACGATCGGGGCGCTCGGGCTGACCTTCAAGGCCGGTACCGACGACCTGCGGGACTCGCCGGCCCTGGCCGTCATCGCCGAGTTGCGGCGTTCGGGTGCCCGGATCCGGGCCTACGACCCGACCACGGTGCCACCGCTCGAACCGCACCGCGACGCCATGCTCGACGGGATCGAGTTGTGCGGGTCGGCCATCGAGGCCGTCACCGAGGCCGACGTCACGATCGTCCTCACGGAGTGGCCCGAGTTCACCGAGCTCGACCTGGCGAAGACGGCCGAGGTCATGGCGGGACGGACCGTGGTCGACACCCGCAACCTCCTCGACCCGGGTCGGGTCGCCGAGGCCGGTCTCGCCTACGACGGCGTCGGGCGCCGCTGAGATGGCCCGCGTCGTGGTCGCCGGCGGCGCCGGCTTCCTCGGGTCGCACCTCGTGGAGCGGCTGCTCGACCGGGGTGACCAGGTCGTCGTGCTCGACAACCTGGTCACCGGCGACGTCGCCAACATCGAGGGGTGCTTCGGGCGTGACGGGTTCACGTTCCACCGGGTCGACGTGTCGGACTTCGTGCACGTCGCGGGCGACGTCGACGCGATCATGCACCTCGCCAGCCCGGCGAGCCCCGCCGACTTCGCGTCGATCCCGATCCAGATCCTGAAGGTCGGCAGCCTCGGGACGCACCGACTCCTCGGGCTCGCCAAGGACAAGGGCGCCCGGTTCTTCCTCGCCTCGACGAGCGAGGTGTACGGCGATCCGCAGGTCCACCCCCAACCGGAGTCGTACTGGGGCCACGTCAACCCGATCGGGCCGCGCGGGTGCTACGACGAGGCCAAGCGGTTCGCCGAGGCGATGACGATGGCCTACCACCGGACGCACGACGTCGACATCCGGATCGTCCGGATCTTCAACACCTACGGACCGCGCATGCGGCCCGAGGACGGTCGGGTCGTCACGAACTTCGTCGTGCAGGCCCTGCGCGGCGAGGAGCTCACGGTGTACGGCGACGGATCGCAGACCCGGTCGTTCTGCTACGTCGACGACGAGGTGGAGGGCTTCCTCCGCCTCCTGGACAGCGACGTGTCCGGACCCGTCAACATCGGGAACCCCGGGGAGTTCACGGTGCTCCAGCTCGCCGAGTTGGTCGCCGAGATGGTGCCGACGGCGGCGGGCATCCGGTTCGAACCGTTGCCGACCGACGACCCCGCCCAGCGCCGCCCGGACATCTCGCTGGCGACCGACCTGCTCGGCTGGGCGCCGACGGTCGATCTCCGGGACGGACTCGGCCGCACGATCGACTGGTTCCGCGCGCGCCTGTCCCGTTCGGGCTGAACGGCCGGCCGTACACTCGGCCGACGTGCGACGACATCGGATGGGCCTCGGTCGGCGGCCGGCCTCGTTCGACGTCCGACGCGACGAGCTGCGCCAGCTGTTCCGCCGGTCCCGCGACGTCATCTTGATCGCCGCGCTCACGGGCGCGGTGGTCGGGTTCGCCGTACGACTGTTCGAGTACGTCGTGCTCGAGCTCCTGTACCACCAACTCGTCGAACAGGAGCTGTGGATCCTCGCGATCGCCCCGGTCGTCGGGTTGGTCGTCTCGGGACTCCTCCTCAGGTACGTCGGCGGCGGCGCCTCGTCGGCAACCTCCGACGAGTACCTGCGCGCGTACCACGACCCGAACTACACGTTGCGCATCCGACCGATGGTCGCGCGGATCTCGGCGTCGATCGCCACGCTCGGCACCGGTGGCTCGCTGGGTCTCGAGGGCCCGTCGCTGTACGGCGGTGCGACGCTCGGGGAGTCGATCCAGTCGCGCCTGCCGAAGCGCTTCCGCGGCACCGACCACCGGACGCTGCTCGTCGCCGGTGCGGCAGCGGGCGTGGCCGCGATCTTCAAGGCGCCCGCGACCGGGGCCATCTTCGCCCTCGAGGTCCCGTACCGCAACGAGCTCGCCCGGCGGATGCTGCTGCCCGCACTCGTCGCGAGCGCGTCGGGCTATCTCGCGTTCGTCTCCCTGAGCGACACGTCACCGATCTTCCGGGTGGTCGATCAGCAGCTGTTCACGATCCGCGACCTGTTCGGGGCGATCCTCGTCGGCGTGTCGTGCGCGATCGGGGCCCGGGCCTTCGCCAAGCTGATGCGGATGTCGAAGGGCTTCTCGCTGCGGGCCTTCCCGGTCCGGGTCGTGCTCTGCGGCAGCGGCCTCGTCGGGCTGTTCGCGTTGTCCCGCGTGCTCACGGGCGAGAACCTCACGATCGGCACCGGCTACGAGGCGATCACGGGCTGGCTCGCGGACCCCGACCTGGCGCTCTGGCTGATCGTGGTCGTGCTCTTCATGCGGTGTCTCGCGTCGGCGCTCACGATGGCGGGCGGAGGTGTCGGCGGGGTGTTCATCCCGCTGGTCGTCGGCGGGGCGTTCATGGGCCGGGCGGTCGCCGAGGTCGTGAACCCCGACCGGTACACGCTGTACACGCTGCTCGGCATCGCCGCGTTCCTCGGCGCCGGCTACCGCGTCCCGATCGCCGCGATCATGTTCGTGGCCGAGACGACGGGCCGACCGAACTTCGTGGTGCCGGCCCTGTTCGCCGCGGTGGCCGCCGAGCTCGTGATGGGGGACCAGTCGATCACCGCGTTCCAGCGCACCCCCGACGACTGACCGTCCCGGCGACCGACCTGCCAGGATCGGGCCGTGGAGACCCAGATCCGATCCGAGCTGCAGGGGACCGTCGTGACCGTGGAGGTCGTCGCGGGCGCACGGGTGCGCCCCGGCTCCGTGCTCGCCCTGGTGGAGTCGATGAAGCTGCACCACGAGGTGACGGCTCCGCGGGCGGGCACCGTCACCTCGGTGTTCGTGGAGGCCGGCCGCACCGTGGTCCCGGGCGACGCGCTGTTCGAGCTCGGCCCCCCGGTCGGGTCGGACGACGCCACACCCGACACCGACGACGACGTCGGGTCCGACGCGTCGGCGACGTCGCGAGCGGATCTGGCCGAGGTGGTCGAACGCCACCGGATCGGTCTCGACGGGGCCCGTCCCGCCGCCGTCGCCCGCCGTCACGAGCGCGGCAAGCGGACCGCCCGGGAGAACCTGGCGGACCTGGTCGAGCCGGGATCGTTCGTCGAGTACGGCCCACTCGCGATCGCTGCGCAGCGCCGGCGCCGCGAGCTCGACGACCTGATCGCCAACACGCCCGCCGACGGGCTGGTGGGCGGGATCGGTCGGGTGAACGCCGAGCGCTTCACGGGTCGTGCCGCCCAGTGCGTCGTCGTCTCCTACGACTACACGGTGCTCGCCGGCACGCAGGGGACCCAGAACCACCGCAAGAAGGACCGTCTGTTCGAGCTGGCCGAGCAGTTGCGGTTGCCGGTCGTGTTCTTCACCGAAGGTGGCGGTGGCCGCCCCGGCGACACCGACGCGCCCGGCATCAGCGGCCTCGACTGCCTCGCGTTCCAGTGGTTCGCCCAGCTCTCCGGCCTGGTGCCGCTGGTCGGCATCGCCTCCGGGTACTGCTTCGCCGGGAACGCCGCGATCCTCGGCTGCTGCGACGTCGTGATCGCCACCGAGGACGCCAACATCGGGATGGGTGGCCCGGCCATGATCGAGGGTGGTGGCCTCGGCGTCTACGAACCGACGGCGATCGGTCCGGTCGACGTGCAACGTGCCAACGGGGTGATCGACGTCGTCGTCGCCGACGAGGCCGAGGCGGTCGCGGTCGCCAAGCAGTACGTCGCGTACTTCCAGGGCGCGGTCGACGACTGGGAGGCCGCCGACCCGGCGTCGTTGCGCGACGTCGTCCCGGTCGACCGGCTGCGGGGCTACGACGTCCGGCGGGCCGTCGAGTTGCTGTTCGACACCGGCAGCGTCCTCGAGCTCCGGCGCGACTTCGGGCTCGGCATGATCACGGCGCTCGCCCGCATCGACGGGATGCCGGTGGGCGTGATCGCCAACAACCCGGCCCACCTCGCCGGGGCGATCGACAGCCCGGGCGCCGACAAGGCGGCCCGCTTCATGCAGCTGTGCGACGCGTTCGGAATCCCGATCGTCACACTCTGCGACACGCCCGGGATGATGGTCGGCCCGGACGTCGAGGCGACCGCGCTCGTCCGACACTGCAGCCGCTTGTTCGTGACCGGGGCCAACGTCTCGGTGCCGATGGTGACGATCGTCCTGCGCAAGGCCTACGGACTCGGCGCCCAGGCGATGATGGGCGGCACCACGAAGGCCCCGTTGGCGTGCCTCGCGTGGCCCACCGGCGAGTTCGGCGGCATGGGGCTGGAGGGCGCGGTGCGACTCGGCTACCGCAAGGAGCTGGACGCGGCGCCCGACGACGAGGCTCGGGAGCGATTGTTCGGTGAGTTGGTCGACCGGCTGTACGAGCACGGGCGGGCGGTCAGCGTGGCCTCGTACTTCGAGATCGACGACGTGATCGACCCCGCGGACAGCCGCCGCTGGATCGCGACGCTCCTGCGGTCGGCTCCGTCGAGCCGGCCGGTCGGTCAGGGTGGTCGGCGGGCGAACGTCGACACCTGGTGATGCGCATCGGGTGACGGTCAGTCGAGCGACTGGAGCACGAAGTTCGACTGCTTGACCGAGCCCATCGTGGCACTGGACGCCAGCGAGTAGCGGTGACCGGGGTACAGCACGACGTCGTCGGGCACGAGCGCGAGCCGCCTCAGGCTGTCCATCATCGCCTGCGGGTCGCTGCCGGGCAGGTCGGTGCGACCACAGCCGTCGAGGAACAGCGTGTCGCCGGCGACGAGGCGCCCGTCCACCAGGAAGCACTGGCTCCCGGGCGTGTGCCCGGGGGTGTGGACGAGCTCGATCTCGACGTCGCCCACGCGGACGATGCCGCCCGGGTCGTGGGCGACGAGGTCGTGTTCGGCGACCCCGGTCGTCCGCGTCACCCACGGGACCTCGTCGCGCTGCACGTGGATCGGGCACGACTGCCGCTCGAGCAGCGCCGAGATGCCCTCGATGCTCATGCCCATCATCGAGCCGCCGATGTGGTCGGGGTGGTAATGCGTCGCGAGCACCCCCGTGACGCGCATCTGGTCGCCCGCGACCAGGTCGAGGAGCTCGTCCACGGCGTAGGCAGGGTCCACGAGCAGGCACTCGCCCGTGGTGCGGTCGCCGATGGCGTACACGAAGTTGACCATCTGGCCCGCGAGCTGGTCGTCGCGGGCGAAGTCGCGGCCCGAGAGGAGCTGGCGGAAGTACAGCCGGTCGTCGTGTGCGGTCGCCATGGCGGTCCAGCCTATGCGGGTGAGCGCCGCGGGCCGCCTACGCTGGCCCGCCATGACGACTGCGAGCACGACGACTGCGAGCACGACGACCGGGAGCGACGCGCGCGAGCCGGTCCGCTACGGGGTGATCGGGACCGGGATGATGGGGATCGAGCACATCGAGAACATCGGCCACATCGACGGTGCGGTCGTCACCGCGATCGCCGACCCGTACCGCCCCTCTCGGGAGTCGGCGCGCATGGTCGCCGGCGCGGAGCACCCGGTGGTCGACTTCGAGCACCACCGCGACCTGATCGACTCCGGTCGCTGCGACGCAGTCGTGATCGCCACACCGAACCACACCCACGCCGACGTGCTGCTCGATGTGCTGGCGAGCGACCTGCACGTGCTGGTCGAGAAGCCGTTGTGCACGACCGTCGCCGACTGCCGTCGGGTCGTCGAGGCCGCCGAGCGCGGGCCGACGGGACGCGTCGTGTGGATGGGCCTCGAGTACCGCTACATGCCGCCCACCCGCGCCCTGCTCGACGAGCTCGCCGCCGGCACGGCCGGGCGCGTGCGGATGGTGGCGATCCGCGAGCACCGCTATCCGTTCCTGCACAAGGTCGGCAACTGGAACCGCTTCACCGAGACGACCGGGGGGACCCTCGTCGAGAAGTGCTGCCACTTCTTCGACCTGATGAACCTCGTGGTCGGCAGTCGGCCCGTGCGCGTGACGGCCTCGGGAGCCCAGGACGTCAACCACCTCGACGAGGAGTACGACGGGCGTCGGCCGGACATGCTCGACAACGCCTTCGTGATCGTGGACTACGAGGGTGGCGAGCGCGGGATGCTCGATCTGTGCATGTTCGCCGAGGCGAGCAAGAACGAGCAGGAGCTCGTGGTGACCGGCGACGAGGGCAAGCTCGAGGCGATGGTGACCGAGGGCGTGCTCCGGGTCGGGCGGCGCGAGGACGGGCTCCACGTGATCAGCGAGCACGCGGTGGCCGACCCGAGCATCAAGTACCTCGGTCACCACCACGGCTCGAGTTATCTCGAGCACCTCGCCTTCCTCGACGCCATCCGGACCGGTGCACCGGCCGCCGTCACGTTGACCGACGGGCTGTGGTCGGTGGCCGTCGGCCAGGCTGCCCATCGCTCGATCGAAGAGGGCCGGCCGGTGGAGATCGCGGAGCTCGTCGGGTGATGCTCGAACGGCTCGAACCCGGCCAGGAGATCCCGTACGGGGGCGACCGGGTCACCCGGGTGCCATCGGAGTTGGCCGAGCGGTTCGAGCCCGGCGACCACCTCGTGGTCGTGCAGGACACGGGCGCCCTGCTCCACGTCCCCGCCGCGCAGCACGGCCTCGTCAGCGGCGTCGTCGAGCGCGCCGACGAGGCCTTCGCCGCGCTGGCGGCGTGCAGCGACGAGCAGATCACGTCGTTCTTCGACGTCTTCGCGACCCGGCTCGCGCACGACACGGCCTTCGCCGCGGTGGCGGCAGCGAACGCGGAGGACGTGGCCGACGCCCGGGCGCGGGGGCGCTCCACCACCCGGCTGGTGCTCGACGGCCCGATGCGCGCGGCGATGGTCGCGGGGCTGCGGGCATGGCGCGATGCCGACGGCGACCGCCACGTCCCACTCGAGCGTCGCGACCACGACGGGTGGTCCGTCGAGGCCTGGCGCGCGCCGCTCGGTGTCGTCGGTTTCGTTTTCGAGGGCCGCCCCAACGTGTTCGCCGACGCGGTCGGTGTTGTGCGCACCGGGAACGCGGTCGTGTTCCGGATCGGCTCCGATGCGCTCCGCACTGCTCGGGCGATCATGGCCCACGCGCTCGGTCCCGCGCTCGAGGAGGCCGGTCTCCCGGCCGGACTCGTCGGTCTGGTCGACTCCCCGGAGCACGCGGCCGGGTGGGCGCTGTTCGGCGATCGCCGGCTCGCCCTCGCCGTCGCCCGTGGGTCGGGCGTCGCCGTCGCCCAGCTCGGTGCGGTCGCCCGGCAGGCCGGTGTCCCCGTCAGCCTGCACGGCACCGGCGGCGCGTGGATGATCGTCGGCGCGACCGCCGACGCGGACCGCTTCGCCGCTGCCGTGACGCACTCCCTCGACCGCAAGGTGTGCAACACCCTCAACGTGTGCTGCATCGTCGAGGAGCGCGCGGCCGAGCTGGTCCCGGTCTTCCTCGGTGCCGTCGACGCGGCGGCGGCGGCGCGTGGCACCTCGGCACGCGTCCACGTCGAGACGACCTCCATGCCGTTCCTCGACCCCGGCGTGCTCGACCGCCGGGTCCGGGTCGGTCGCGCCGACGGCGAACACGACGAGCCGTACGTCTCGCCGCTCACCGAGCAGGAGATCGGGATCGAGTGGGAGTGGGAGTCCAGTCCCGAGGTGACCCTCGTCGTCGTCCCCGACGTCGCGACGGGGGTCGAGCTGTGCAACCGCCGGAGTCCCCGGTTCGTGGTGTCGCTCGTGAGCGACGAGGCCGCCGAGCACGAGCGCGTCTACCGGTCGGTCGATGCCCCGTTCGTCGGCGACGGCTTCACCCGCTGGGTCGACGGGCAGTACGCGCTGTCGGTCCCCGAGCTCGGCCTGTCGAACTGGGAGGGTGGTCGACTGCTGGGTCGCGGTGCGATCCTGTCGGGGGCGTCCGTGCACACCATCCGGCATCGGGCCCACATCGACGACCCGGGTCTCCACCGCTGACGGAGTCGTCCCGGTGGGGGCGCGACGTCAGCGCCAGATGCCGCTGACGTCGAGGAGCACGTGCGTGGGCTGATCGGCGAGGAGGCACAGCTGCCCGCCGTCGCTCAACCCGACGATCGCGCCGTTGGCGACGGCCATGTCCTCCGGTCGGAAGTTGAGGTTCGACGACTCGGGTGGTTCCCCGCACGGGAACGCGATCAGGAAGCCGGGAGCGAGCGGCCCGACCGCCGTCACGTTGACGGCCACGGCACGGGCGTCGCCGGGGATCCCGTACGAACCGGCCAGCGTCAGTGGGACCACGGTGTCGGCGGGCAGGTGGCCTCCGCCGGTCAGCGGGTTGAGCGCGGTGCTGGCCGACCGCGTGTCGAGCACGCGCAGCGGACGCAGCGCCCTGAACACCGATTCCCCCGACGTCCGGAAGGCACCACCGAGGTCGACGATCACGTCGGTGTGGACATCGGACTGCAGACACAGCGTGCGGTCGGCCGACAGCGGGACCACGGCCGAGTTCGGGCGGGTCTCGCCGGCGGCGAAGTTGACGTTGGAGACGTCGCCCGCGCCCCCGCCACCGCACGGGAACGCTCGCAGCCAGCCGGCGGCGGCCGGCTCGACGGCGGTGAGGTTCAGGGCGACCGCGGTGGTGGCGCCGGGCACCTGGTCGATCGCGACCGTACGGATCTCGCCGGGCGCCAGCCGGGTGGTCCCGGCCGCCCGCGTGTCGTAGACGCGACGGGGTCGGAGCGGCTGGAACGACGAGGTGGACGGTGACGGGGCGCGATACCAGCCGTTCACGTCGATGATCACGTCCGCGTCCGCCGAGGACACGAGGCACAGGGCGCCGCCCGCCAGCGGCACCACCGCCTGGTTGGCGGCCGCCCGGTCGGTGTAGTTCACGGTCGACACGTCGGGTGGGCTCGGCGTGCAGTCGTACACGCTCAGGTGTCCGGGCGCCGTCGGTGACACGACGGTGAAGTTGGCGGACAC
>SKSP01000457.1 GCA_007122945.1 Ilumatobacteraceae bacterium
ACCGTCACCCCCGCGTCCCGGTCAGCAACTGGGTGATGCCGCCCGACAGCGGCCGGTGCTCGACGTCGACGAACCCGGCCGACCGGAGCAGGCCGAGCATCTCGGGCGGTTCGGGCAGGTAGGCGACGCTCTTGGGCAGGTAGCGGTACGCCGCGGGATCCGACAACCAGCCCCCGATCCGCGGCACGACCTTGCCGAAGTAGATCCCGTTTCCCCAGCGGACGACCCGATTGCGCGGGACGCCGACGTCGAGCAGGGCGATGCGACCGCCGGAGCGGACCACCCGGCCGAGTTCGTCGAAGAACGCCGGCAGCTCGACGAGGTTGCGCAGCGCGAACCCGCACGTGACCCCGTCGACCGCTCCGTCGGGCACCGGGAGGCGGAGGATGTCAGCCTGCACGAGCGGTGCGCCCGACCGGTCCGCGGCGAGCATCCCGAAGCTGAGGTCGATCGAGATCGGCCGGTGGCCGGCCCGGGTGAGGTCGACGCACAGGTCGCCCGTCCCGCTGGCGAGGTCGAGCACCCGGCTGCCCGACGGGAGGCGGAGGTCGCGCACCGCCCGCCGGCGCCACCGCACGTCGAGCCGCAACGTCATGATCCGGTTCACCATGTCGTAGCGCGGCGCGATCGTGTCGAACATCTCGCGGACGGCACGTACCTTCTCGTCGCCCTCGGGCAGGGCGTCGGTGTCCCAGACGGCGCGGCCGTCACGCTCGTGCTCCCGCTCCTGCTCGTGCTCCGGGATCGACGTCGGCTCCGGCATCGGCACGGAGGCTACGTCCGCTCGGCTCGCACCGCGTCCTCCGGCGCGGCGAGGATGGCCGGCATGATCGATTTCACGTTCCCGCCCGAGGTCGACGAGGTCCGCCTGAAGGTCCGCGAGTTCATGGACACCCGCGTGCGTCCCGAGTGGGAGGCGATCGACCAGGGAGAGCGGTCCCAGGTGGTCGACACCATCAAGAAGCTGCGCAAGGAGGCGCACGGCGAGTGGGGCCTCTGGCTGCCGCACATGCCGCCCGAGTGGGGCGGCATGGGCCTCGGGCCGACGGCGATGGCGGCGGTGTCGGCCGAGGCCGCCAAGGTGGGCATCGGCCCGTTCGTGCTGAACGCCCAGGCGCCCGACGAGGGCAACCAGCACACCCTGTTGCACTGGGGGACCGACGAGCAGAAGGAGAAGTACCTCCGACCGCTCTGCGAGGGCACGGCGCGCTCGTGCTTCGCGATGACCGAGCCCGAGGTGGCCGGCTCCGACCCGACCCTCATCCAGACGTTCGCCTACCCCGACGGCGACGAGTGGGTGATCAACGGCCACAAGTGGTTCATCTCCGGGGCCCGTGGCGCGAAGTTCGCGATGCTCGTCGCCCGCACCGAGGAGGATCCCGAGATCCCCCAGGCCGCCAACTCGTGCTTCATCGTCGACCTGCCGTCGGAGGGCTGGAACATCGTTCGCGACGTCCACACGATGTCGGGCGGGCACAACCACTGCGAGATCCTGATCGAGGACCTCCGGGTCCCGGCGGAGAACATGCTCGGTGGCCGCGGCCAGGGTCACCTGCTCGGCCAGTACCGGCTCGGGCCGGCCCGCCTGGCGCACTGCATGCGCTGGATCGGTCAGGCCGAGATCGCCCTCGACATGATGGTCGGCCGGGCGATGGAGCGGTACTCGCACGGGTCGATCCTCGCCGAGAAGCAGGGCATCCAGTGGCTGATCGCGGACTCCTCGATGGAGCTGTACCAGTGCAAGCTGATGGTGCTCCACGCCGCCTACCAGATCGAGAACGGCATGGACTTCACCGCCGTCGTCTCGATGGCGAAGCACTTCGTCGCCAACAGCCTGTGGCAGATCATCGACCGCGCCATCCAGGTGCACGGTGCGCTCGGCTACTCGACCGACACGCCGCTCGCCCACATGCTCCAGCAGGCCCGCTGGGCGCGCTTCGCCGACGGCGCCGACGAGATCCACCAGATGCGCATCGCCCAGCGCACCATCGCCGCCTACAACGACCACGGCACCACCAAGGTCGCCACCGGCAACCTCCCGCTCTGAATCCGCTCCAACCCGCTCCGAACCCGGTCTCCACCGCCCGGCCGACTCCGGCCCGCCCCGGGCGGTGGAGCGTCCAGCGCCTCGTAGGCTCACCCCGATGAGCGGTCGCCCCGAGCTCGAGCGACTCCGTGCCGACGGGACCGGGACCGGGACCGGTACGTCGTGATCGAGAGCGGTACGTCGTGAGCGTGTCCGACGAGACGCCGGTGGGTGACGGCGCGCGGCTGCGCGCCGCGATCGAGGCGCTCGAGGCGGTGGTGGCCGACCGCGATCTGATGGACGCCCTCTCGGTCGAGGAGCGAACGCGGCTGCTCAGCGCGGCTGGGAACGTGTACGAGCCCGACATCGAGCGCCGTCGGCGCCAGATCAAGTCCCAGCGCCGGGCCCAGAAGGCCGCCCGGGCGCGGGCCGATCAGGAGGCGTTGTCGGGCACGGGCATCCGGTCGCTGCGCTCGAAGCCGGTGTTCACGACGCCCGACGCGTTCGCGCCCGCGCTCCCACCGGTGGACGATCCCGGTGCCGCGACGGCTGATGACGGCCTGGCCGAGTCG
>SKSP01000246.1 GCA_007122945.1 Ilumatobacteraceae bacterium
CCGACCGGCATAGCCTGCTGGTCGTGGCCGACGTCCCCCCCAACCTGGTGCACGTCGCGAAGCGCGTCGACGCCCGGCTCGACGACTTCCTGTGGGCCGAGCGCGAACGATGGGCCGAGCTCGACCCCGGACTGATCGACCCGATCGACGAGGTCCGCCGCCTCGTCCTCGCCGGCGGCAAGCGATTGCGGCCGGCGTTCTGCCACTGGGGCTTCGTCGGCGCCGGGGGCGACCCCGACGACCCCCGCGTCGTGGACGCTGGCTGCGCGTTCGAGCTGATGCACGCCTTCGCCCTGTTCCACGACGACGTGATGGACGATGCCGCCACCCGCCGAGGGGCACCGACCACGCACACCGTCCACGCCGCGCGCCACGTCGAGGCCGGCTGGGCGGGCGAGGCGCGTCGCTACGGCGAGGGTGTCGCCATCCTCGTCGGCGACCTCGCGTTCGTCTACGCCGACGTGCTGCTGCGGGGCGCCCCCGTCGAGGCGGTCGCGATCTGGGACGAGCTGCGCATCGAGCTCAACATCGGCCAGTTCCTCGACGTCGCCGGGTCGGTCCAGCGCGTCCGGTCGGTCGATGCCGCCGACCGGATCTGCCGGTACAAGAGCGGCAAGTACACGATCGAGCGTCCGCTCCACCTGGGTGCCGTGATGGCCACACCCGAGCGCGCCGACGAGCTGATCGACGGCCTCAGTGCCTACGGCCTCCCGCTCGGGGATGCGTTCCAGATGCGCGACGACGTCATGGGCGCCTTCGGCGACGAGTCCGTCACCGGCAAGCCGGTCGGCGGCGATCTGCGCGAGGGCAAGCCGACGCCGCTGCTCGCCCGCGCCGTGGCGGCCGCCACCCCTGCGCAGCGAGTGGTGCTCGACCGGGTCGGCGACCCCGACCTCGCCGACACCGAGGTCGCGGCGATCCAGCAGGTCATCGTCGAGACCGGTGCGCTCGACGCCCTCGAGGCCCACATCGGCGCGCTCACCACCGCGGCGATCGACTCGCTCGAGCGCGTCGACATCACGACCGAGGCCCGCACCGAGCTCACCGCCCTCGCCGAGTACGTCAGCTGGCGGCAGACGTGAGTCCCCAGCCCGGAGTCGGCTGACGTGCGGGTCGTGGTGATCGGCGCGGGTCTGGGTGGGTTGTCGGCGGCCGCCCACTTGTCGAAGGCCGGACACGAGGTGACCGTCGTCGAGCGCGACGCGATCCCCGGCGGCCGGGCCGGCATGATCCGCGAACAGGGCTTCTCGCTCGACAACGGCCCGACCGTGCTCACGATGCCGAACCTGCTCGCCGACGCGTTCGCCGCGGCCGGAGCCGACATGGCCGACCACGTCACGATCCTCCCGGTGGACCCGATGTACCGGGCCGTGTACCACGACGGATCGACGCTGATGGTGCGCCACGGCCGGGACGCGATGGCCGAGGAGATCCGTTCCTTCGCGAACGCCGACGAGGCCGCGGCGTTCGAGCGCTTCTGCGACTGGTTGGCGAAGCTCTACCGCGTCGAGATGGAGCACTTCATCGACGTCAACTTCGACTCGGTGCTCGACCTCGTGAAGCCGTGGCGGGCCGGCCTCGAGCTGCTCCGACTCGGTGGTTTCGGCAAGCTCGACAAGAAGGTCGCCTCGTTCTTCTCCGATCCCCGACTCCAGCAGATCTTCAGCTTCCAGTCGATGTACGCCGGGCTCGCGCCCTACGAGGCGCTCGCGCTCTACGCCGTGATCACCTACATGGACTCCGTCGAGGGGGTGTACGTGCCCGTGGGCGGCATGCACCGCATGGCGTCCGGCCTCGCCGAGGCCGTGGTCGAGTCCGGCGTGACGATCCGCTACGAGTCACCCGCCACCCGCATCCTCCGATCCGGCTCCGGCGCCGTGTCCGGCGTCGAGCTCGGCGGCGACGAGCGGCTCGCGGCCGACGCGGTCGTGTGCAACGTCGATCTCCCGGTCGCGTACCGAACGCTGGTCGGCGGCGTGGAGGCACCGCGGGTCGCCCGTCGCGGCAAGTACTCGCCGTCGTGCCTGCTGTGGGTGGCTGGCGTGCGCGGCACCCCGCCACCGGAGGCGACCCACCACAACATCCACTTCGGCGCCGACTGGAAGGGCTCGTTCGAGGCCCTGATCTCCGACGGCTCGCGCATGCCCGACCCGTCGATCCTCGTCACGCTCCACTCGCTCGACGACGCCTCGCTCGCCCCCGACGGGTGCTCGTCGATCTACGTCCTCGAGCCGACCCCGAACCTCGACGGTCGGATCGATTGGTCGGCCGAACGCGAGCGCATCGCCGCCGACCTCCGCGAACGGGTGGCGGGCCTCGGCTACCCGACCGACGTCGTGGTCGAGCGCGTGTACGACCCACTCGACTGGGAGGCGATGGGGATGGAGCGCGGGACACCGTTCGCGCTCGCCCACACGTTCCGCCAGACCGGGCCGTTCCGCCCGAACAACGTCGACGACCGCGTGCCCGGCCTCGTGTTCACCGGGTCCTCCACGCTCCCCGGCGTGGGTGTCCCGATGGTGCTGATCTCCGGCAAGCTCGCGGCGGCGCGGGTCGATCGCTACGCTCGCGACACCGCGATCGTCCGCTGGTGACAG
>SKSP01000210.1 GCA_007122945.1 Ilumatobacteraceae bacterium
ACGGGTACGCGAACGGGTACGCGAACGGGTACGCGAACGGGTACGCCCGGAACGTAGTCCCCACGTGCCATCACGGGGGTCGCGGATGGTGCACGATGTTCGCGTGCGGATCGGACCCTTGACGCTGACGTCGGCTGGGCTCCCCTACGCAACCCCCGGTCTCGCCCGGTTCACGCGGGCGCACTCGATCTCCGCCGCGGCCGACGCGTTCGTCACGGTCTCGCTCGCCGGGTCGCTGTTCTTCAGCGTGAGCCCGGAAGCGTCACGCCAACAGATCCTCACGTACCTGATCGTGACGATGGCGCCGTTCGTCGTGCTCGCGCCGTTCATCGGGCCGGCGATCGACCGGTTCCGCCGCGGTCACCGGTGGATCGCCGTGCTGCTCTACGTCAGTCGGGCCGCGCTCAGCGTGGCGCTCGCCTACTTCTTGTTCACCCTCTTGTTCTACGTCCTCGCCCTGGCGCTGCTCGTCGCCAACAAGGCGTCGGGCGTGCTCAAGTCGGCGCTCGTCCCCGGGCTCGTCGACGACACCGCCCACCTCGTCGCCGCCAACTCGCGGCTGGCCCGGGTCACGACGATCGTCGGCGGCCTCGGTGGCGCCACGGCGGCCGGGATCGCCACGGCCACGTCGTCCACCGTCACGCTGGTCGGTGCCGCCGTGCTGTTCCTCGTGTCGGCCTCGATCGCCACGCGCCTGCCGCGACCCCGCACCGCGGAGGAGATCGAGCAAGACGACGCTGCCGAGGAGCACGAGTTCGAGGATCTCCACCGGCCGCTCATCACGATCTCGGCGTCGGCATACACCGTGATCCGGTTCGCCGTCGGCGCGTTCGTGTTCGGGCTCGCCTTCGCCCTGCGCCGCGCCGGCGAACCGGCGTGGATGTACGGCGCCGCGGTCGTCGCCTACGGGATCGGCGCGTACCTCGGCAACGTGCTGGCGCCGATGGCGCGCCGCCGCTTCGGCGAGGACCGCCTCCTCGCCGGTGCGCTCGTCGGCCTCGGCGTCTGTGCCGCGTTCGGTGCCGCCGGCGCCTCGCGGATCCTGATCGTGCTCGTCGCGCTGATGATGGGTATGGCCACCACGTTCGGGCGGCAGGGCTTCGACAGCTTGGTGCAGCGTCAGGCGCCGCGCGCCCTGCACGGTCGGTCGTTCGCCCGCTTCGAGACCCAGTTCCAGCTGTTCTGGGTGCTCGGCGCCACGTTCGCCACCGCGGCCTCCGTGCCGACGCGCATCAGCCTGGCGTTGGTCGCCGCGGTGCTGCTGCCGTCCGCATGGCTGTATCTGCGCAGCGCGGGCGAGGCCCAGCGCTTCACACCCGGCGTGCACGCCGACAGCATCGACGATGCGGTCCGCCGCCACCTCGCCGCCGCCGAGGAGTGGATCGGACAGGGCCGGCCCCGCCTCGCCGCCGTCGAGGCGATCGCGGCGATCGACCTGGCGATGGCCTCGGGCGCCGACGTCTCCGAGTCGCTGCGCGACGAATCGTCGGCGTTGCGCGTCGCCGCCCTCGACCCCGTCGCGGAGGTCGATCCGGACCGGGTGACCGAGGTGATGAACCAGTTCCGGCTCGCGGCGAGCGCGTGAACCGCGCCGATCAGGCGTCGGGCTGCTCGAGCTCGACCGTCGAGGTGACGACCCAGTCCGGATCGACGAACTCGAGGGAGACGACCATCCGCTGACCGTCGTCGAAGGTCACGTACCGGTCGACCGGTACGTCGATGGCCTCACCCTCGACCGGGATGTCCTGGACGACGAGCAGGACACCGTCGCCGCGCACCGGGCGTTCGTCGACGCTCTCGTCGATCGCCTCGATGCGCTCGTCCGCGAACCGGACGTCGATCTCCTCCACGAGCGCGGCGGCCACACCGGCCTGCACCTCGATGCTGATCGTGCCGTCGGCACCGACGACGTACACGACGGGGAGGTCCTCGGGCTCGGCGGACTCATCGGCGAGCTCGCGCACGATCTGCTCGACGACGGCCGCGTCGCGTGCGGTGCCCTCCTCCACCGGGTCGGACTCGGAGCAGGCGGCGACCGAGAGCGTGGCGACCAGGCCGAGCGCGCCGACCAGGCCAGCCGGACCCAGCCGGCGACCGCACCTGGTGTTCACACGCACCTCCTCACACGCCGGTCCTCACACGCCGGTCCTCACACGCCGGTCCTCACACGCAGCAGGCTAGACGCCCACCCGCTCCTGACGACGTCCCTGTTCACCCGGCGAACAGAATCGACCACGGAATCGGGTCGCGTGGCCGGGGTGAGCGCCCGTCGCCCGTGGGCTGCGATCGGCGGCCGGGCGTGGCACACTGCGGGCGTGCCGTGGTTGGTCAGCGACACCCGCGTGCTCGCCTCGGCCGACGTCGCCGACGACCGTCGAGCCCGTCGCCGAGGTCTGTTGCACCGTGACTCCCTGGAGGGTGCACTCGTGCTGCGCCCGTGCCGCTGGGTGCACACCATCGGCATGCGGTTCCCGATCGACGTCGCCTACCTCGACGACGACGGTGTGGTCGTCAAGACGATCCACATGTCGCGCCACCGGGTCGGCATCCCGGTCTGGCGTGCCCGCGTCGTGATCGAGGCCGAGGCCGGAGCGTTCGGCAGGTGGGGACTCCACGTGGGCGACGTCGTCGAGGTGCGCGACGACGACGTCGCGGACCGTCCCCGTCACGACGCCCACCCCGACACCGGCCCCGACGCCCGCCCCGACGCCGGCCCCGACACCGGCCCCGACGCCCGCCCCGACACCGGCGACGCCCCGTCCGAGCTGGACGCGGGATGACCGGACCGACCATGACCGGACCGACCATGCCCGGCACCCTCCACCTCGTCGCCACCCCGATCGGCAACCTCGGCGACCTGTCGCCACGCGCGATCGAGGTGCTCGCCGGCGCGGCGTTGGTGTGCTGCGAGGACACCCGTCGCACCGGCCGACTCCTGCAACACGCCGGCGTCCGAGCGGCGCGCCTCGCCGTCTGCAACGACCACACCGAGACCAGCCGGATCCCCGACGTGCTCGACACGCTCGCGGGCGGCGGCGACGTCGCCGTGGTCACCGACGCCGGGGTCCCGGGCATCTCCGACCCGGGAGAGCGTCTGGTCCGCTCGGCACTCGACGCCGGGTACCCCGTGTCGGCGGTCCCCGGCCCGGACGCCGTCACGACCGCGCTCGTCATCAGCGGGCTCCCGACCGCCCGGTTCGTGTTCGAGGGGTTCCTCCCCCGCTCCGGTCGCGAACGCTCGCAACGGATCGACGAGATCGCCCGCGAACGACGCACCGTCGTGTTGTACGAGTCACCTCACCGGATCGAGCGCACCGTCGCCGACCTGCTGGCGGCCTGCGGGCCCGATCGACGGGTCGCGATCGCGCGGGAGCTCACCAAGTTGCACGAGGAGGTCGTGCGTGGCCCGCTCGGCGACGTCTATCTCGGCGAGCCGCGCGGCGAGTACGTCGTCGTCCTCGAGGGCGCGCCGACCGACGCGCCTCCCGACGACGACCGCATCCGTGACGAGCTCCGCCTCGAGCTCGACCGCGGCGCCACCACACGCGACGCCAGCGCCGACGTCGCCCGCCGACTCGGCGTCGCCAAGCGCGAGGTGTACGCCCTCGCGATCGGGCTCGCCGCGGCCCGCGACCGAGCGGGGACCCGATGAGCGAGTACGTCGGCGTCGCCGGCTCCGGCCCGAGCGCGGCCTTCTTCGACCTCGACCGGACCCTCATCTCGGGATCCTCGGCGTTCACCCTGGCCATCGCCGCCCGCTCCGCCGGGATGATCCCCACCCGCGAGTTCCTCCGCGACGGCGTCGGCGCCCTCACGTTCAAGCTGCTCGGCGCGAGCGACGGGACCACCAACGGCGCCCGCGACCGGGCGCTCAGTTTCGTGGAGGGGCAGCGACAGGACGACCTGAGCGCGCTCAACGAGCGGGTGCTCCCCACGCTGCTCGCGAAGATCCGCCCCGAGGCCCGACGCCTGCTCGACCTCCACCGTCGGGCCGCTCGGGCCACCTACATCGTGTCGGCCGCGCCGCAGGAGATCGTCGGGCCGCTCGCCCAGTCCCTCGGCATGGCCGGCGGCATCGGCACTCGCGGCGAGGTCGTCGACGGGGTCTACACCGGTCGCCTGGCCGGGCCGTTCTGCTACGGCCCCGGGAAGGTCGAGGCGATCCGCGAGCTCGCCCGCTGGGACGGCCTCGACCTCGCCCAGTGCTACGCCTACAGCGACTCGGCGAGCGACCTACCGATGCTCGAAGCCGTCGGTCATCCTGTCGCGGTCAACCCCGACAAGAAGCTCGAGCGAACCGCCCGCCGGAACGGTTGGCCGGTCGTCCACTTCAGCCAACGGTCCAAGCAGGTCATCCGGCGCACGGTCGCCGTCGCCGGCACCACGGCGGTGGCCGGGGCGAGCTTCGTCGCGGGGACGCGGGTCGGACGCCGGCACCGGTCGATCATTCCCCGGTCGATCATTCCCCGGTCGATCACTCCCTGGGGGTGAGCGCGAGCTGACGACTCTGGGCGACGAGCGCGCCCGACGAGTCCCAGATCTCGCCGTCCTCCTCGAGGAGCCCACCGAAGATGAAGCGGCTGCGGAACCAGCACCGCAGCGGACCGGGCGCCGGAACGCCGCGCACGTGCACCGTGAGCTCGAGGGTGGGCACCCAGCCGACCGGCAACTCGGTGTTGAACACCGGTGGAGCGAGCGCGTCCGCGACGAGCAGCAACCCGACCGCGTCGACCGGGGCGCCGTCGGCGAACGCGAACCACCCGCCGATCTCGGCACGACCGGAGGGCTGGTCGGTGCGGAACCCCCCGTCACCGGGCCGCAGCCGCACGGCGAGACGATCGTTGATCGCCGGGAGCGGACCCTCGTCGGCACCCGGCGGCAGCTCGCACTCCTCGTACGCGGGGATCGCCGGCGGTTCCCCGTCGATCAGCAGCGACGGTTCGTCGGCGCTCTGTTCGGCGAACGTCCCGAGCACTTCGATGATCGCCCGGTCGCCCTGACGCAACGTCGCCGACATCGTCGCCATCCGCCGACCGACCCGCACCGGGCGGACCTCGATGGTGCACGGCCCGGCCGGCGCCGGCGCGAGGTAGTGCCCGGTGACCGTCAGCGGGGCCCGACCGGCGACCTCGGCCATCGCTCGACCGGCGAGCGCCAGCAGGTAGCCGCCGTTGGCGTTGCCGCCGATGTCCCAGCCCTCGCGCACCGCACCGTCGAACCACACCGTCGGATCGCCGCCCGCTCGCCGGACGGATCGGATCGCGCGCTCGAACTCGCTGATCGTCTCGCTCGCCACCGGACCGAACCTATTCACCACGTCGGTCCGGGTCCGCATCGGTAGCGTGCACCCCGTGGGCCGCTTCTACCTGACGACGCCGATCTACTACGTGAACGCCGAACCCCACCTCGGCCACGCCTACACGACGATCATCGGCGACGCCCTCGCCCGGTGGCACCGCCTGCTCGGCGACGACGTCAAGTACCTGACCGGCACCGACGAGCACGGCCTCAAGATCCAACAGGCCGCCGATGCGGCCGGCCTCGACCCGCAGGCCTTCGCCGACTCGATCGCCCCCAAGTTCGCCGACGCCTGGGACCGTCTCGACATCGCCTACGACGACTTCATCCGCACCACCGAGCCGCGCCATGCGAACGCCGTCGCCGAGCTGTTGCAGCGGTGCTACGACGCCGGCGACATCGAGCTCGACACGTATCGCGGCAAGTACTGCGTGTCGTGCGAGGAGTACTACACCGACGACGAACTCCTCGAGGGCGAGCGGTGCCCGATCCACAAGCGTCCGGTCGACACGTTCGAGGAGGAGAACTACTTCTTCCGGCTGTCGCGGTTCCAGGACCGGCTGCTCGACTGGTACGCCGCCCACCCGGGCGCGATCGTCCCGGAGTTCCGTGCCAACGAGGCGATCGGGCTGATCCGCAGCGGCCTGCGCGACTTCTCCGCCAGCCGCACGAGCCTGAAGTGGGGGATCCCGCTGCCGTGGGACCCCGACCACGTCGCGTACGTCTGGTTCGACGCGCTCACCAACTATCTCGCCGCCGCGGGCTTCGGCGACGGCACCGACGCGTACCGGACGTGGTGGCCGGCCGACTACCACCTGATCGGCAAGGACATCATCCGCCACCACTGCGTGTACTGGCCGGCGATGTTGCTCTCGGCCGGCGTCGAACCCCCGAAGGGCTGGGCCGTGGGCGGCTGGCTGCTCGTCGACGGCGAGAAGATGGCCAAGAGCACCGGCAACGTCGTCAAGCCGCTCGACCTGGTCGACACGGTCGGCGTGGACGGCTTCCGCTACTACGTGCTCGCCGACACCCCGTACGGCAGCGACGGCGACTTCAGCTACGAGGGTCTCGTCGCCCGCTACAACGCGGACCTCGCCAACAACCTCGGCAACCTGACGTCGCGGGTCGCCACCGTGATCGCCAAGAAGTGCGGCGGCACCGGCCCCCCGCCGGCCGCCGACAGCCCGCTCGCCGAGCACGCCGCCGCGGCCTACGAGGCGACCGCCGCGGCGTGGGACGTCGTCGCCCCCAGCCGGGCGCTCGAGTCCACCTGGCAGCTGATCCGGGCCACCAACGCCCACCTCGAGACGCACGAGCCGTGGAAGCTCGACCCGGGCCCCGAGGTCGATCGGATCCTCGGCGACGCCCTCGAGGCGCTGCGGATCGTCACCGTGCTCGCGTCGCCGGCGTTGCCGAACACGTGCCAGTCGATCTGGCAACGCATCGGCCTCGACGGTGCCGTCACCGACCAGCGCCTCCCCGCCGCCGCGACCTGGGGCGGGTACCCCGGCGACCGGCCGGTGGAGAAGGGCGCCCCGCTGTTCCCCCGCATCAACGCCTGAGGCGCGACGTACACCATGGGCCCGACGCTGATCGACTCGCACTGCCACGTGCACGACCCGCGCATCCCCGACGGCACGGCCGGCGCGGTCGCCGCCGCCCGGGCCGCCGGCGTGACGGCGATGGTCACCGTCGGGTGCGACCGGGCGACCTCGCTCGCCGCCATCGCCGCGGCGGCCGAGCACGACGGCGTGCACGCCACCGTCGGCCTGCACCCCCACGACGCCAGCGACGGCGTCGAGACGATCGTCGACCTGCTCGACACACCGGGCATCGTGGCGGTCGGCGAAGCGGGGCTGGACTACTACTACGAGCACTCCCCCCGCGAGGCGCAGCGGACGGCGTTCGCCGCCCAGATCCAGCTCGCCCACGAGCGCGACCTGCCGCTCGTCATCCACACCCGCGACGCCTGGGACGACACCTTCGACGTGCTCGCCGCCGAGGGAACGCCAACACGCACGATCTTCCACTGCTTCACCGGGGGTCCCGACGAGGTCCGCCGGGCGCTGGCGATCGGCGCGTTCGTCAGCTTCTCGGGGATCGTCACCTTCCCGAACGCCACCGACCTCCACGAGGCCGCCCGGATGTGCCCGCTCGAGCGGACGCTCGTCGAGACCGACAGCCCGTACCTCGCGCCGGTGCCGAACCGGGGCAAGCCGAACCGTCCGGCATGGGTGGTGCACGTCGCCGAAGGGTTGGCGACCCTGCACGGGACAACCACGGAGAGTGTCGCTGCAGCCACCCGAACGGCAGCACAACTTGCCTTTCCGGGGATCCGTTCCTAGCCTGACCAGGGCCGTCAGCGATCCGTCACGAACGCCCGTGATCGCTTCCGTCCGCACCGGGCGGACACGGCACACGAGACACGAACACCACCGACACCCGTGGACGCCGACCAGTGAACCTCGACGGAGCCGACCGACGCAGAGTGGCGATCGCCACGATCGTCACCCTCGTCGCCCTCCCGAGCCTGTGGCTGATGAGCCGCGACGACCCGACCGGCCCGGCGACCGTCACCCCCGCCGGGGTGCCCGCCGGGGTCGCCGCCGGTCCGGGGTCGGGCCCGACCGAGCCCGATCGCCCGACGAGCGCGATGGGTACCGCGGGCGGCGCGTTCCTGGCAGCCCCCGAGATCGCTCCCGAACGGCCGCGCCGGGCCGGGGAGCCGATCGAGATCGCCGTGCCGGCCCCGCCGAAGGGCGTCGTGCTCGACGCCCGGGCGACGTTCCGCAGCAGCATCCCCGGCGACGACGTCTGCCTCGTGGCGGGGGCCCCGTTCGGCACCCGGGTCCGCGTCACGAACGTCGACAACGGGCGCAGCCTCACCTGCGTCGCCTCGGTCAGCTCCGTCGGCAGCCGCGACGACGTCGTGCTGCACACCGACACGTTCACCCGGATCGCCGACCTGACCGACGCGCCGATCCCGGTGGAGCTGTCCTGGTGACGTCACCGCGGTGACCCATTCGCGACCCGTCGTCCGCGAGCTGCTCGACCGTCACGGACTCGCGCCGAGGCGCGATCTCGGCCAGAACTTCGTCGCCGATCCGAACACCGTCCGACGCATCGCCGCCCTCGCGGGCGTCGGCCCCGACGACCGCGTGATCGAGATCGGAGCCGGGCTCGGTTCGCTGACGCTCGCGCTCGCCGAGACCGGCGCACGCGTGCTCGCCGTCGAGGTCGACCGCGGCGTCGTGCCCGTCCTGCGCGACGTCGTCGGGCACCTCGACCGGGTCGAGGTCGTCGAGGCGGACGCGACCACGCTCGACTGGACCGGCCTGCTCGGCGCCGGGTGCGACCACCGGCCGACGTGGGTGCTCGTCGCGAACCTGCCGTACAACGTGGCGACCCCGCTCGTGTGCGACGTCCTCGACGACGTGCCCGCCGTCGCCCGGCTGCTGGTGATGGTGCAGCGCGAGGTCGCCGAGCGGTTCGTCGCCGGGCCGGGCAGCCGCCAGTACGGGGCGGTGAGCGTGAAGATCGCCCACTGGGCGACGGCGCGCATCGTCGGCGACGTGCCGGCGGCGGTCTTCGTGCCCCGACCGAACGTCGAGTCCGCGCTCGTCGAGATCGTGCGCCGGGCGCCGGACGACCCGGTCGCCGTCAGCGGTGCGACGATCGACCACGAGGCGCTGTTCGGCCTCGTGCGCCAGGCGTTCGGACAGCGCCGCAAGATGCTGCGCCGCTCGCTCGCCGGTGTCGTGTCCCCCGAGCAGTTCGCCGCCGCCGACGTCGCTCCCGACGCCCGGCCCGAGGCGCTCGACCTCGCCGCCTGGTACCGACTCACCAGGGTGGTCGCGCGATGACCCGTGGAGCGACCGGTCCGGTCACGCTCCCCGCCCACGCCAAGCTCACCGTCTCGCTGCACGTGACGGGCGTGCGCGCCGACGGCTACCACCTGCTCGACGCCGAGATGGTCACGCTCGATCTCGCCGATGTCGTCACGATCACGCCCGACCGCGACGGCATCACCGTGACCGGCCCGTACGCGGTCGGGGTCCCGACCGGCGCGGACAACCTCGTCGCCCGCGCCCTCGACGTCGCCGGGCGCCGGGCCCGCGTGGCCATCGACAAGCGGATCCCCCACGGCGGCGGCCTCGGCGGCGGCTCGACCGACGCGGCCGCCGTGCTCCGTTGGGCCGACGTGCGCGATCCCGCACTGGCCGTCCGGGTCGGTGCCGACGTACCGTTCTGCGTGCTCGGCGGGCGGGCGCGGGTGACCGGCATCGGCGAGGTGCTCGAGCCCCTGCCCCACCTCGACCGCACGTTCACGCTCGTGATCCCGCCGCTGCGGGTGTCGACGCCGGCGGCCTATCGCGCCTGGGACGACCTCGGCGGACCGACCGCCTCGGGGCCCAACGACCTCGAACCGGCGGCGCTGCACGTCGAGCCCCGCCTCGCCGCCTGGCGCGACCGGATCGGCGAGCTCGCCGGCGTCACGCCCGTGCTCGCCGGCAGCGGCGCGACGTGGTTCGTCGAGGGCCCACGCGACGACGCCCTCGCCGACCTGGTCGGAGAGGGCGCAGCGGTGGTGACCACCCGCACGGTGCCGGCGGGAGCGTCGGACGTGTAACTACTTGCGACGCTGGTGACGCGTGCGGCGGAGCATCTTCTTGTGCTTCTTCTTCCGCATGCGCTTGCGGCGCTTCTTGACGAGCGAACCCATAGTGCTCCAGACCCTACCGCCCGCACCCACCGTTCCCCCCG
>SKSP01000244.1 GCA_007122945.1 Ilumatobacteraceae bacterium
GCGGCGGTGTCGAACGCCCGGGCGAGGGCGAGGAAGTCGGCCCGGCGCGACGACGCCCCGACGCCCACCCGCGACAACCGGGTGAGGTTCATGGTCAGCGTGCGCACGGCGGCGACGGCGTCGCGGGTCAGCCGGTCGAGACGCGACGGCGCACCGGGGCGCGAGGCGAACCAGTCGGTCAGCCGTTCCCAGTCGACGATGCTCGTTCCCGCCGCGGCGGCGACGCTGACCCGCTCGTGCAGGCCGGCGCGCTCGACCCGTTCGGCGAGGCCGCCGCGGGCGCGCCCGACGATCACGCCGAGCCGCGGTCGGAGTGACTCCAGGTGACGGCCGATCGGCCGGGACAGCCGGTCGATCTCGTCGAGCCGCTCGCCGACGTAGCCGACGAGCACATCGGCGAAGAACCGCAGCTCGTCGTCGTCGAGGTCGTACCGACTCTGCCACTGGTTGATGGCGGCGAAGAACTGCGCGATCTCGTCGGTGAACGCGACGTGCGGGTCGAACACGGCGCGGACGAGATCGGCGAGGTGGGCGGGGTCCATCGCGGCGAGCGCCGCGGCGTCGTGGCGGTCGAGCTCGGCGAGCGCGGCCCGCAACGACCGGAGCCGCCCGGTCGACACGTCGCGCACCTCGTCGACCCGGTTCAGCACGCCCTCGACCAGGCCGTGGACCTCCTGGCCGGCGCGGGTGATCAGGTAGCGGTTGCGCCGTCGGTAGTAGTCGGCCAGGTCGGCGGGGCTGCCGACCGACGACGACACCGTGAGGTTGCCCCAACCCCGCAGGCTCTCGAGCCGCTCGGCGACGACGGCGGCGTCGAGCGGTGTGCCCGCGGACGCGAGTTGCGAAGCGACGTCGTCGGGCGTGAACTCGGCGAAGAACGTCCCGGCGAACACCCCCATGATCGCCCGGTACTCGAGCCACTCGTCGCCGGCGAGGTAGCGGAACAGGCGACGCCCGGCGTCGGCGGTCGTGACGTCGAGCAACGGCTCGCTCACGGCGCCGCCTCGGTCCGCGTGCGTCCGTCCCAGCGGGAGTGCTCGAGCACGATCACGCCGAGGTCGGCGTCGCGCAGCACCTCGGTGATCGCCAGCTCGGGCAGCGTCGCGTGCGTGCCCCACAGCCGTTCGCTGGTGGCGATGAAGTCGAGGTCGAGCTCGACGAGCAGGCCGAACAGCTGGGCGTGGTTGTCTTCGGACACCTTGGCGAACGCGTCGTCGAGCAGCACGAACCGCGGCACGGCCGGCTCGGCCTCGGCCAGCGCGTCATACGAGGCGGCGACCGCGGCGAACAGCGGCAGGTACGACACGATCTTCTTCTCGCCCTCCGACAGCGGCGTGCGGCGCGTCAGCCGTTCGTCGGGTCGGCCGGGGCGACGCACGTGGACGGCGAGGTCGTGCCAGGCCCGGTAGTCGAGGACGTCGGCCACGAGATCGCGGTAGCGCCGCTCGGGGTCGAGGCGCCGGGCGTCGGTGATGCGCACCGACAGCAAGCCGGTCAGCTCGCTGTCGGACTCGGCGTCGCGCAGGTCGGGCGGGGTGGCGAGCAGCTCGATCATCCGGTCGAGGTCGGGATCGTCGAGGTCGCGGCGGCGACGCCAGGTGAGGCGCACCCCGATGCCGTGCGCGGTGGTGACCTGTTCGAGCCGCTGGTTCATCAGCGTGACGAGCTCGCCGGCGGCGTGCATCTTCTCGGCGACCTCGCGCGCGACGAGGCCCTGCAGCAGGTTGCGCAACGCCTGGTCCTGCTTGGCCGTGAGCAGGCCCGACTGGCGGTCGAGCTGGCTGCGGGCGGCGCCGTGGGCGTCGGGCAGCGGCATGATCCCGAGCGGGCCGGTGACCCGCACGGTGATCGGCAGCGCCGGGTCGGGTTGGTGATCCTCGGCGTCCCAGCCGGCTCCGAGCTGGTCGCGCCGCTGGCGCAGGGAGATGCGAACGCCCTCGGCGGTGACCTCGCGCACCGGAGCGGCGACCGCTGTCAGCACGGCGTCGGCGAGCTCGCGTGCGCCGTCGGCCGTGAGCGCGGGCGACGGCAACGCCTCGACGCCGACGGCGCCCAGCACCCCCTCGACGGCCGTCGCCCGGCGGATCGGCTCGATGCCGGTGACGCACCGCCGTTCGGCCTCGGTCCGCCGCTCGACCGCGAGCAGCGCGGCGGAACGGGCGTGCTCGTCGCTCCGTACGGCCTCGCGCTCGGCCGACCGTGCAGCCGCGAGATCGTCCGTCGCCCGGCCGAGATCGGCCCGGCACGTCGCGAGCGCGTCGAGCACCTCCCGGTAGTCGGCGCCGACCGTGTCCTCCAGTGTCGCGAGGCGAGCGGCGACGGGGCGGAGCTCGTCGTTGGCGCGCCCGAGGTCGGCGGTCGCCCGCTCGCCGTGTTCGGACGCGACCCGCCAGTCGTCGATGCGGCCGCGCCACTCGTGGTGGGCGCGCACGAGTGCGGCGAGCTCGGCGTCGGCCACGCCCAGGCCGCTCGCCAGCTCGGCCAGCCGCTCGTCGACCACGGCCAAACCGGACGCGTCGTCGGGGAGGTGGAGGGTGGCGGCGAGCCGGGCCGCGCCGTCGACCGCGGCTGCGTGGGCGTCGTCGGCCGCGACC
>SKSP01000437.1 GCA_007122945.1 Ilumatobacteraceae bacterium
CCTCGACGGCGTACTCGCGCGCCGTGGCGACGGCGCTCGCCACGCCACCGTTGGCGCGCACGATCGCCAGCGCGTCGTCGCGTTCGGCGGTGGCGAGCGGCCGGCCGAGCAGGTCGTGCAGCTCGTCGGCGGCCGCACCGCCCGAGCCGAGGGTGCGCAGGACCGGCAGCGTGTAGACCCCCTCGACGAGGTCGTGGCCGGCCGGCTTGCCGAGCTGCTCGTCGGTGGCGGTCACGTCGAGCACGTCGTCGACGATCTGGAACACCATCCCGTAGGCGTTGCCGTACGCGGTCAGCGCGTCGACGACCGACCGGTCGTGGCCGGCGACGAGGGCGCCGATGCGAGCCGCGGTTCCGAACAGCGAGGCCGTCTTGCCGTGGATCGAGTGGAGGTAGGACTCGACCGTGCGGCCCGGATCGTAGGTGTGGCGCAGCTCGGCGATCTGCCCCTCGCACAGCCAGCCGATCGTGCGGGCCAGCAGGCCGGCGACCTCGGTGCCGAGGGAGGCGGCGATCCCCGACGCCCGGGCGAGCAGGAAGTCGCCCGCGAGGATCGCCTGCAGGTTGCCCCACTTGGCGTTCACCGTCTCGACACCGCGGCGCACCTGGGCCTCGTCCATCACGTCGTCGTGGTAGAGCGATCCGAGGTGGACCAGCTCGCACGACACGCCGCCGCGGACGGCGTCGTCGGAGGCGGGGACGCCGGTGACCCGCGCCGCGGCGACGGCGAGCACCGGCCGGAGCCGCTTGCCGCCGGCGACGATCAGGTGCGACGCCAGCTCGTTCAGGTGGGCGTCGGGGGTGACGACCGACTGTCGCATGGCCGCCTCGATGCGGTCGAGGTCGACGTCCATCGCGTCGAGGGCGAACAGCGGCGACACGGCGGGAGCGTCGGACACGGTGCTCAGGCTAGGCGGGGAACGCCCGCGGCGTGAGAACGGCGCCCCGAATTCCGGTCCGGCGGCCCGGGCGGCTCGCCGTCGGACGCATCCGAGACGCAGCCGCCCACGCATCCGTCCCGGGGCATCCCCGGGAAATCCACGCGTGACGCGCGCACGTCCGAGCGTTGTCACAGCGCACCGGTACACTTGCCTCCACGAGTTCGCCAATCACGAAAGGGCGGCACATGTTCGAACGCTTCACCGATCGGGCCCGCCGGGTCGTCGTGCTGGCCCAGGAGGAAGCACGACTCCTGAGCCACAGCTACATCGGCACCGAGCACATCCTCCTCGGGTTGATCCACGAGGGCGAGGGCGTCGCCGCGAAGGCGCTCGAGAGCCTCGGCATCTCACTCGAGGCGGTGCGCAACCAGGTCGAGGAGATCATCGGCCAGGGTGGCTCGTCGCCGTCGGGCCACATCCCCTTCACCCCTCGCGCCAAGAAGGTCCTCGAGCTGTCGCTGCGCGAAGCGCTGCAGCTCGGTCACAACTACATCGGCACCGAGCACATCCTGCTCGGGTTGATCCGCGAGGGCGAGGGCGTCGCCGCCCAGGTGCTCGTGAAGCTCGGCGCGGACCTGTCCCGCGTCCGCCAGCAGGTCATCCAGCTGCTGTCGGGCTACCAGGGCCCGGCCGGGTCGGCCGGCGGCGGTGCCGGTGGTGGCCGCGGCGAGCAGGGCCCGACCGGCGCCTCGGTCGGCGCCGGCAAGGAGGAGTCCGGCGACAAGGGCTCCAGCCAGATCCTCGACCAGTTCGGCCGCAACCTCACCCAGATGGCGCGCGAGCGCAAGCTCGACCCGGTGATCGGCCGCACGCGCGAGCTCGAGCGGGTCATGCAGATCCTCTCGCGCCGCACCAAGAACAACCCGGTGCTCGTCGGCGAGCCCGGCGTCGGCAAGACCGCGATCGTCGAGGGCCTCGCCCAGAAGATCGTCGACAACGACGTCCCCGACACGCTGCACGACAAGCAGCTGTACACGCTCGACCTCGGCGCCCTCGTCGCCGGGTCGCGCTACCGGGGCGACTTCGAGGAGCGCCTGAAGAAGGTCCTCAAGGAGATCAAGACCCGTGGCGACATCGTGCTGTTCATCGACGAGATCCACACGCTCGTCGGTGCGGGTGCGGCCGAGGGCGCGATCGACGCGGCCTCGATCCTCAAGCCGATGCTGGCGCGCGGCGAGTTGCAGACCGTCGGCGCGACCACGCTCGACGAGTACCGCAAGCACGTCGAGAAGGACGCCGCGCTCGAGCGCCGCTTCCAGCCGGTGAAGGTCGACGAGCCGACCCTCGCCCACACCATCGAGATCCTGAAGGGTGTCCGCGACCAGTACGAGACGCACCACCGGGTGACGATCACCGACCAGGCGATCGTCGCCGCGGCCAACCTCGCCGACCGCTACATCTCGGACCGGTTCCTCCCCGACAAGGCGATCGACCTGATCGACGAGGCCGGCAGCCGCCTGCGCATCAAGCGCATGCAGACCCCACCCGACCTGCGCGACATCGAGCGCAAGCTCGAGGAGGTCCAGGAGGCCAAGAAGAAGGCGGTCGAGGAGCAGAAGTTCGAGGAGGCCGGCCGCCTGCGCGACCAGGAGAAGTCGCTGCTCGAGGAGAAGGCCGCCAAGGAGGACGAGGTCAAGGCGTCCGGTGTCGATC
>SKSP01000181.1 GCA_007122945.1 Ilumatobacteraceae bacterium
GACCGCCTTCGGACCGAACGCGGCGACGGTGACCGTGGTGCCCGCCGGCGGTTCGCGCAGACGGAACCCGTCGACCCGCTCGCCGGCGAGCAGCGCCCGTATCTCGGTGGCGCTGCTCGTCAGGCGTTCGGTGGCGCCGCGCCGGGTGCGGCCGTGCCAACCGGTCACGACGTCGCTCGACGTGCCGAGCGCGACATGGACGCGCCGGCCGCCGGCCGTCGCCGCGACGGTCGCGACGGCGAGCGCGATCTGCACCGGTGAGCGCACCGTCACGGCGAGCGGCCCGAGACACGGTTCGATCGAGCCGGTGCGGGCGGTGACGGCCATCGCGGCGGCCGGGGCGTCCAGCTTGGCCATCTCGCCGATCCAGACCTCCGGGTACCCGAGCTCGTCGGCGACGGTGGCGACGTCGAGGTCGGCGGCGATCGGCCGGTCGAGCCACTCGCCGAGCACGACGGTGCGGCGTGGCTCGCCGGTCACGTCGCTGCGGCCCGGACCGCGTCGCGGTACCGGTCGAGGATCTTGCCCTGGGCGAACCGGCCGAGCGGTCCGGCGAGGCGGGTCGCCAGGCTCGCCGGCTTGCTGAAGGCGATCACGACGAACCGGACGTCGTCGCCGTCGAGCAGGATGCTGAACGACTCCTCGCCGTGTTCGGGATGCCCGTCGAGGGTTCCGTAGGTGAAGCCGATCCGGTCCGGGTGCTCGACGGTGTGGAGCACCCGGCAGGGAGCGTCGATCGGGAGGAACGACGGACCGAGGCGGACCAGGACGTTCACGCCGGGGGCGGCGCGCGGCGCGGTGGCCTCGACGTCGAGCCCGGCGGCCCGGTGCATGCCCCAGGTCATCAGGCACTCGCCGGCCGCGCGGAACGCCGCGAGCCCCTCGCCGATCAGCGCGTTGCGCCCGATGTGCGAGTAGCCGTCGGGCAGCGCCGTGCCGGTCGCGCCCACCTCGGGGTACGAGAGGGTCAGGTCGGCGAGCCGGGCGAGTCGGTCCGAGTCCACACCCGAACAGTACGCGTTCCGGCTACGGTCGGCCGTCGACGTACGACCACGGACGAGGATCGGCGACGACGAGGGCGACGAGGGGGACGACGCGGCGACATGGACACCATCGACGTGCAACGCGACGGCGACGTGATCGTCGCCACCATCGACCACCCGGATTCGCCGGTCAACGCCGTCGACGGTCGGTTGCACCACGAGTTCGGTGAGCTGTTCCGGCTGCTCAAGCAGGAGTCGTCGGCACGAGCGGTCGTGCTCACGGGGGCGGGTCGGGCGTTCTCCGCCGGCGGCGACGTGTCGTGGTTCCCCGAGCTCCGCTCGACCGAGCGGGTGCACGCGCTCCGCCGCGAGGCCAAGCAGATGATCTGGGACCTCCTCGACGTCGAGGTCCCGATCGTGTGCGGTCTGAACGGTTCCGCGGCGGGACTCGCCGCGTCGATCACCCTGCTGTGCGACGTGGTCGTGATGGCCGACGACGCCAGGATCGTCGACCCGCACGTGCTCGTCGGCCTCGTCGCCGGCGACGGCGGCGCGGCGATCTGGCCGCTGCTCGTCGGTCCGCTGGCGGCGAAGCGGCACCTGATGCTCGGCGAGCCGCTCGACGCCCCGACGGCGGAGCGGTACGGCATCGCCGCCGAGGTGTGCCCGGCGGGCGAGGTGGGCGAGCGGGCGCGCGCCTGGGCCGACCGGCTCGCCGCGGGGCCACCCCTCGCCGTGCAGGGGACCAAGCTGGCCGTCAACCAGCAGCTGAAGCGGGCGTTGCTCGACAGCTTCGACCTGTCGACGGCGCTGGAGATCCCGTGCTTCTTCTCCGACGACCACGCCGAGGCCGTCGACGCGTTCGTGGAGAAGCGACGCCCCGAGTTCCACGGAAGGTAGCGAACAGCAGGTGACCACGATGGATGCGATCGAAGCGATCATGACGACCCGGGCGATCCGGCGGTTCACGGACGACCCGGTGACCGACGAGGAGATCGAGACGTGCCTGCGCGCCGCCCAGCAGGGGCCGAGTGGCGGCAACGTGCAGCCCCAGCAGTACGTGGTCGTCACCGACCCCGAGCGCAAGGCCGAGGTCGCCCGGTGGTACCGCCAGGCGTTCGACCGCTACGAGCGCTCGCTGCCCGACCCGTCCGAGTTCCGCGACGAGGCCCAGGCCGAATCGTGGCGTCGCACCCGCGACGCCAGCCGCCACCTCGCCGATCACCTCGACGACGCGCCGGCGATCGTGCTGTTCCTGCAGCCGCTCATCGAGTGGACCCCGCGCGACGACGACGGCGAGATGGACATCGGCCGCCTCGACGCCAGCGTCTACCCGGCGGTGCAGAACTTCTGCGTGGCCGCCCGGTCGCTGGGCATCGGCACCGCGGTGACGACGGTGATCCGGATCCACGCCGACGAGGCGCTCGCCGCGCTCGGCGTCCCCGAGGGTCGCTTCGAGATCGCGGCGCTGGTGCCGATGGGCCGGCCGAAGGGCGGCTTCGGTGTCGCCCCACGCAAGCCGGCCGCCGCCGTCACCCACTGGAACGCCTGGGGCGACAAGCGCCGCTGAGCCCGGTCGCCCGCCCCGCCGCCCGCCTGTCCGACC
>SKSP01000315.1 GCA_007122945.1 Ilumatobacteraceae bacterium
CGGTCGACGAAGCGGTCGCGGCGGAGCCCACCGTCCCGCCGTCGCCCGACGGGGACGAGGACGGGGACGGGGACGGCACACACGGCCCCGGGTCGGTACCGTCGAGCGACCCACCGTGGCCGAGCGGCGATCCGGACGACACCGACGCCCACGGAGCGACCGAACCGTCGATCCGGATCGACGTCGCGCTCGACGACGTCGCGGAGGTCGGCGACGCCAAGCAACCCCGCGCCTACGACGACTTCGTCGCCGCGGCGATCGCCGACATCGAGGCCTGGATGGCCGACCTGCACCCCCGGCTGCACGGCGAGCCCTGGGAACCCCTCGCCGGCGGGGTCTGGCCGTCGTACCCGGGCCGCACCGACATCCCCGGCTGCGGGGAGTCCCGGACCGACCCGGCCGACGTCAGCGAGTTCGTCGCGTTCTACTGCGCCGGCCGCGACTTCATGGTCTACGACGACGGGCCCGACAGCCTGCTCGGGGAGCTGGCCGTCGAGTTCGGACCGTCGGTGCTGGGCGTGGTGCTCGCCCACGAGTACGGCCACGTCGTCCAGGACCGCCTCGGCGTGTTCGACCGCCGACTCCCGACGATCCTCACCGAGCAGCAGGCCGACTGCGTGTCGGGCGCCTGGGTGAGCCGGGCGGCGAGCGGGGGATCGGCGTACGTCACCCTCACCGACGCCGACATCCGCGGCGCCCTGATCAGCCTGGTGGCGGTGCGCGATCCCGTCGGCACCGACCAGTTCGAGCCGGGTGGGCACGGCACGGCCTTCGACCGGATCGGCGCGTTCCAGGAAGGCTTCCTGCACGGTCCCGAACGCTGCGACACGCTGCTCGACGACCCGCTCCCGCTGATGCCGAACGAGTTCCAGACCACCACCGACCTGCTCAACGAGGGGGACCTGCCGTTCGGCTACGACGACGGCGACATCGTCCCGCTGGTGGTCGACGCGCTGAACGGGTTCTGGCCGTTCCAACTCGACCAGCTCGACGCGGGTACGTTCGCGCCGATGACGCTCGTGCCGGTCGGGGCGGCCTCCGACATCACCTGTTCGACGCGACCCCGGATGGTCGCGCCGGGCCTCGCCACGTGCACCGCCGACGACACCGTGTACCTCGACGACGGCTTCGCCCGCCGGCTGTACCAGGACCCGATCGTCGGCAGCGCCGACTTCGCGGTCGGCTACTTCGTCGCCCTCGCCTGGGCCGACGTCGCCCAGACCCGGCTCGGCAGCGACCTCGTCGGCAGCGACCGGGCCCTCGCCAACGACTGCCTCGTCGGCGCCTGGACCAACGACCTCGACCCCGACCGGCCCGATCGCCCCGGCGAGGTGAACCGCGGGGTGATCTCCCCGGGCGATCTCGACGAGGCCGTGATCGCGGCGATCGAGATCGGCGACACGTCGCCCGACGACGACGCGCTCGGCGTCCCGTTCGACAAGGTCGCCGCGTTCCGCGCCGGCGTGCTCGGCCGGATCGGCGCCTGCATGGGACGGCTCGACCCGTGACGGTGACCGCAGCGCCGTTCGCGCCGGCGACCACCACCGACGGGGTGCTCGCGGCGCTCGACCTGGGCACCAACAGCTTCCACCTGGTGGTGGCCCGCCACCAGAACGGCGAGACGTTCGAGGTCGTCACGCGCGAGCGTGAGATGGTCCGCCTCGGTCACGGCGGCACCGACATGAAGGAGCTGTCCGACGACGCCGTCGAGCGCGCCATCGCCTGCATCCAGCGGATGCGACGGATCGCGGCCAGCCACGGCGCGGTCACCCTGCGCGCCGTCGCCACGAGCGCGGTGCGCGAAGCCACCAACGCGGAGGCCCTCATCGACCGGGCGCGCGACGAGGCCGGCGTCGAGATCGAGGTGATCTCCGGGCTCGAGGAGGCCCGCTTGATCCACCTCGGCATCCTCCAAGCGGTGCCGGTGTTCGACCAGCGCGTCCTCCTCGTCGACATCGGAGGCGGCTCGACCGAGATCCTGATCGGCGAGCACGGCGAGACGCTGGCCGCCCGCAGCTTCAAGCTGGGTGCCGTCCGGCTGACCGACCGGTTCTTCCCCGGCGGCGACGTGGACGACGCCGCCGTCACCTCCTGCCGCGACTACGTGCGGTCGGTGTTGACCCACTTCGAGCGCGACGCCGAGGAGTACGGCTTCGACGTGGCGGTCGCGTCGTCGGGCACGGCCGAGGCGATCGCCCGCATGGTGCACGCTCGCCGCGGCGCCGAGGCACTCCGGACGTTCAACTGCTTCGAGTTCACGCGCGACGAGCTCGCCGAGGTGGTCGCCGCGTTGTGCGATGCGCCCACGCCCGCCAAGCGGGCCAAGCTCGAGGGGCTCGACTCGGGTCGCGCCGACATCGCACCCGCCGGCGCGCTGATCCTCGACGAGATCGCCGAACGGTTCGGCGTCACGTCGTTCATGTTCAGCGAGGGCGCCCTCCGCGACGGCGTCCTTCTCGACACGTTCGAACGGCTCACCGGCGGCGCCGACGGACGCTCCCACCTGCGCGACGTCGCCCGCCGCAGCATCCGCCAGCTCCTCGACCGCTGCGACGACGACCCGGCCCACTCCGCCC
>SKSP01000527.1 GCA_007122945.1 Ilumatobacteraceae bacterium
CCGCTCACCGCCACGCGGCTCGGGGTGGCGACCGCGGACGTCGGGGTGCCCCAACTCTCGATGCACTCGGCGCGCGAACTGTGCGGCGCCGAGGACCCGATCCACCTCGCCCGTGCCCTGGATGCGTACCTGCGGATCTGAGCGGACCGCGACCGCCGAGATCCCAGGCTCCGGTCCGACCGTCGCCGGCGCGCGGATCTCGCCCCGTATAGCCTCCTGCCATGCTCCGACCGACCGGTGCCGCTGACGTCGTGGCCCGTCGAGTCGCACGCCGCGAACGGGGCCGACAGCGTCGCGTCGGGGTGCGCGTCCTGGCGACGTTCCTGCTGGTGGCGATGCTCGGGGGCATCGTGGGCGGTGTGTTGACGCTGATCGTGAGCGGCACCGCGATCGCACAGGACGACGTCGACGATGGTCTCTTGACCGATGACACCGAGCAGGGCGTCTTCGGCACGCTCGAGTCGGTCGGCGAGGGCGTCGAGGGGGTCGTGATCCAAGTCTCCCGCGACGGCACCGAGGTCGGGACGGCGGTCTCGGCGGGTGACGGGACCTGGCGGGTCGGCGTGCCCGACGCGGGCGTCTACCAGGTGGAGTTGGTGGTGGAGACGTTGCCCGAGGGGGTCGAGCTGCGCGACCCCGACGACAACGTCCGCGAGCGCATCCGGGTCTCGCCGAACCGCGATCAGCGCGTCCGGTTCGCCTTCGACGAGGAGCGCGAGCGGCCCTCGACGGTGATCCCCCGTCTCGCCAACACCTCCTGGAACGGGCTCAAGTTCGGCCTGGTGGTGGCGCTGTGCTCGGTCGGGCTCTCGCTCGTGTTCGGCTCCACCGGGCTGGTCAATTTCGCACACGCCGAGTTGGTGACGTTCGGGGCGCTCGCCGCCTGGTTCTTCAACTCTCCGACGGTCGGCCCGCAGGTCGCGTTCGTCGTCGCCGCGCCCTTGGCGGTGGTCGTCGCGGGAGGGGTCGGCGCGGGTCTCCGGACCGGTCTGTGGCGACCACTCGAACGACGGCGTGTCGGCCTCATCTCGCTGATGATCGTGTCGATCGGACTCGGGTTCCTCGCCCGCTACGGGTTCGCCGTCGTCTTCGGGAGCAGCCCCCGGACCTACAACGAGTTCGCCGCGCAGCGACCCTGGTCGTGGGGTCCGCTCGTCTTCCCGCCGAAGGACCTCGTCATCATCCCGCTCTGCGCGGTGGTTCTCGTGCTCTTCGCCATCGCCCTCCAGCGGAGCCGCCTTGGGACGGCCATCCGGGCGGTGTCCGACAACCGCGATCTCGCCGAGACGTCGGGCATCGACGTCCAACGGACCGTCCTCGTCGTGTGGGTGCTGGGCGCCGGACTCGCCGGTCTCGGCGGGGTGGTGTTCGGCCTGACCCAGGCGGTGCAGTGGGACATGGGGTTCCGCTTGCTGCTGATCATCTTCGCGGCCGTGATCCTGGGTGGGCTGGGGTCGGCCTACGGGCCGATGATCGGGGGGCTCGTGATCGGGTTCGCCGGAGAGCTCAGCACGCTCTGGGTGTCGGCGGAATTCCGGGTCGCGTTCGCGCTCGCCGCACTGATCGTCGTGCTGTTGGTGCGACCCCAGGGCATCCTCGGGGTGCGGGAGCGGGTGGGCTAGGTGGATCTGGTCCAGGTCTTCTACGACGGCGCCCGGGCCGCGGTCGGCGTGCCGGCGATCGTGTACGCGCTCGCCGCGATCGGGTTGAACCTGCACTTCGGGTACACCGGCCTGCTCAACTTCGGTCACGTCGCGTTCCTCCTGGTGGGTGCCTACGGCACCGCGATCGGTGTCACCGTGCTGTCGTTGCCGTTCTTCGTCGCGATCCTGGTCGGCGTCGCCGCGGCGGTGGTCCTGGCGGTGCTGCTCGGCATCCCGACCCTGCGCCTGCGCGCCGAGTACCTCGCGATCCTGACGATCTCCGCTGCGGAGATCCTCCGCATCGTCGTCCGCTCCCAGACGTTCCAGTCGGTCACCGGCGGGCCGCAGGGCATCGGTGGTTTCGCCGGTCCGTTCTACGATCTCAACCCGATCCCGGCCGGCACGTACGGCATCGGCGGCATCGAGTTCAGCTCCCGTCGCCTGTGGGTGATGCTCGTCGGATGGGTGCTGGTCCTGCTCGCGCTCGCCGTGGTCGCCCTGTTGGCGCGCAGCCCGTGGGGCCGGGTGCTCCGCTCGATCCGCGAGGACGAGGACGCCTCCCGCAGCCTCGGCAAGAACGTCTTCGCGTACAAGCTGCAGAGCCTGGTGCTCGGTGGCGTGATCGCCGCGTTCGGTGGCATCGTGCTCGCCGTGAGCGGGGATTTCGTCGACCCGGTGTTCTGGCGTCCGATCGTGACCTTCTTCGCGTTCACGATCGTCATCCTCGGCGGCCCGGGTCGCGTGCTCGGCCCGGTCCTCGGTGCCGTGCTGTTCTGGTTCGTGTTCCAGGGCTTCGACACCCTGCTGCGCCAGGCGATCACGCCCGACAGCTTCGGCGGCCGCTTCGTGTCGCAGACCGATCTCGGCAACCTGCGGTTGGCTGCGGTCGGACTCGCCCTGATGTTGCTCGTCATCTTCCGGCCGCAGGGCA
>SKSP01000490.1 GCA_007122945.1 Ilumatobacteraceae bacterium
ACGCCGTGCTGATCGACGCCGCCAACGAGCACGAACGACTGCTCGAGCTGTGCCAGCGGCTCGGGGTGCGACGGGTGCTCGAGACGCACGGCCACTTCGATCACATCGGCGCCGTGGCGGCAATGCGCGAGGCCGGCTACGAGGTGGCCGTGACCGCCGCCGACGCACCGATGCTCGACGACGTCGGCTACGACGTGTTCCTCGACGACGCCGAGGTGATCGAGGTCGGCCGCCTCCGCCTCGACGCGATCCACAACCCGGGGCACACGCCCGGGTCGATCACGTTCCACCTGCGCGACACGCCGCTGCTGTTCACCGGCGACACGCTCTTCCCCGGCGGCCCGGGCACCACCAAGTTCGGTGGCGACTTCCCGACGATCATCGAGTCGATCGACACCAAGCTGTTCCGGTTCCCCGACACCACCGTCGTGCTGCCCGGCCACGGCGTCGACACCACGATCGGCGCCGAACGCCCTCACCTCCAGGAGTGGGTCGACCGGGGCTGGTGACGGGAGCTGGCGAGCGAGCCTGGCGTCAGCGACCGCCGTCGAGCTCGGCTCGGCGCTGACGCAGCCGGAGGTCGGACTGCAGTCGCCGCGTCGCCGACTGGAGATCGGCCAGGAACCCGATCGCCCACACCTGCACCCCGACCAGCACGCACACGGCTGCGGTGACGAGGCTCGGGAGGCGGCTCCGGTACTCGTCCTCGAGCCAGAACAGCGCCAGCCAACGCACCCCCAGCCCGACACCGAACAGGAACGGCACCAGGCCGAGCCAGAAGAAGAACCGCATCGGCCGGTAGAGCACGTAGGCCCGCACGATCGCGGCGGCCGATCGCCGCACGTACTGCGCCGAGCTCTTCACGAGGCGCGACTCGCGCGTCGGCGGGTTGACCCCGACCGGCACCGACGCGACCGCGAGTCCCTCCACCCCGGCCTGCACGAGCGTCTCGAGCGTGTAGGTGTGCCGGCCGAACACCTGCAGCCGCAGCGCGGCCTCGCGGCTGAACGCCCGGAACCCGCTGGCCGCGTCGGCGATGTCGGTGCCGGAGAAGCGCCGGACCACCCAGCTGCCGATCCGCTGCAGCCGCTTCTTCGCCCACGAGAACTCGGGGATCGCCTCGATCGGACGCTCCCCCACGACGATGTCGGCCTCGCCGGCGAGCACCGGCGCCACCAGGTCGGGGATGCTCGCCGCCGAGTACTGGTTGTCGGCGTCGGTGTTGACGACCACGTCGGCGCCCGCTCGGAGGGCGGCGTCGAGCCCCGTCGTGAACGCGGCGGCGAGACCTCGGTTGCGCGCGTGTCGAACCACGTGGTCGACCCCGAGCTCACGTGCCACGTCGGCGGTGCGGTCGGTGCTGCCGTCGTCGACCACCAGCCACTCGACCACGTCGAAGCCCTCGACCTCGCGGGGCAACGCCGCGATCGTGGCCGGCAGCGTCGCCTCCTCGTCGAGGCACGGGACCTGGATGACCAGCTTGCGCGGCCGCTCCCCCGCCACCCGGCTCACCCCTCGACGGCGGGCGCGAAGCGCGACGGCACGCCGCTCGCGATCGCCGCTTGCACCTCGCGCACGATCCCGCGGATGGTGTCGTAGTCGGGATTGCCGGGTTGGATCAGCGGCGGCGCCAGCCCGACCGACTCGACGACCGCGGTGCCGCTGCCGAGCGCGTTCACGAGCCGACCGAAGCCGTCGCGCGACATCGACGTGCGGACCATCTCGTCGAGCGCGTCGGCGACGCCCGGCAGGCGGACCAACGCCTCGGTGGTCGAGGTCTGGACCGCGAGCGCCGTGAGCAGTCGGCGCTGACGCTCCATGCGCCCGTAGTCGGAGTCCGCGTAGCGGGTGCGGGCGTAGGCGATCGCGAGCGTGCCGTCCATGTGGATCACACCCGGGCCGACCTCGGTCGGGATGTCGCGCTTGGCGCCCTCGATGTTCGGTGGCAGCGGCACGGTCGTGTCGAGCTCGACGGTGACACCGCCGAGCACGTCGATCAGTTCGAGGAAGCCGAACATGTCGACGAACACGTAGTCGTCGACCTGCACGTCGAGGGAGTACCCGACGCCTTGCGCGACGGCGACCGCCGCCGGCGACAGGTCGGCCGTCTCGTACGCTCGCGCCACGTCGGCGCTGTTGGCGACGTACGGGTACACGGCGTTGGCGAGATCGCCGAAGCCGTTCGGGAACCGGTCGGCCATCATGGTGCCGGGCGGGAACCGCAACCGCGTCAGGTTCCGTGGCACCGACACGATCGCCGTGCGGGCCGACGCCTCGTGCACCGAGACGAGCACGATCGAGTCGATCCGGTCGCCGAACCGGTCGGGACCGCCGTCGCTGCCAAGCAGCAGCACCGACCGCACACCGGGCACGCCGCCACCCGGTGGGACGTACAGCGGTTCGCTGGTCCCGCGGTCGGCGAAGATGTCGCCGAGCAGGTCGCGGGCCTGCTGGGCGCGAACCACGCCGAAGACGATCGGGACGGCGAGCACCGCCAGCGCCACGTACGCCATGAAGGTCTGGAACCCGACCCGCTGGAACCGCTGGCGGGCGACCGCGACCTCGGTCACGGCGACGAAGCGGGCGAGCAGCGCGGCCACCGACCCGACCATCACGGCGAGCAGGAACACGTCTCGGAGGACGAGTCCGAGCAGGTTGTTGCGTTCGACCAGCATCCACCCGGCGACGAACGTCGGGAACAGCACGCCGATCACGATCAGCAGCACGGCGAGCACCGGCACGCGACGCATCGCCGAGAAACCGGGCAGCACGATCGCCTGGAAGAGCTCACCACCCGCGCTGCCGACCGGCCGCCGTGAGCGCCCGGACGGAGGCTGCCACTGGGAATCGAGTGACTCGAGCGAGCCGAGCGCGCGGTGCTGCGGTTCGGGAACCTGGACGTGCACGCGCGAAGCCTATGGCGAGGCCCCCGGCGCGGTGCGGCACCCCACGCCGGCGTCACGCATCGGCCACGATGGGCACATGCGCTACGACGAGCGGCCCGCCGACGACACCCCGGTCCACACCGACGACCTGCCCGCGACGCCGACCCGGGACCGGAACATCGTGGCCACCGCGTGGGTCGAGGCACCGGCCGGGTTGCTCGACATCGGTGACGATCTCCCCGGTCGACCGGTCGCCGAGTACAAGCGCCGGATCGGACCGTGGTTGCTGTGGCGGGCCGGCCCGGCCAAGGGCGGCGACGCCCGCTACTGGGCCTGCCCCCACGACCGCCTCGACGAGCAGTACACGTTCCGGCTCCGACCCGACGGCCGCGGCGAGGGCACCGGCCCCAGCGGCGTCACCCACGACCGCTTCCGCACCTGGAAAGAGGACCTCCGCGACGCCCGCTGATCCGGGTCCACCGATGCTGCTCGACGGCCGATCCGTTCTCGGCTGCAGATCTTCGCGAGCACGACGAGATCTGCAGCCGAGATCGTCCGGCATGCGATGATCGGCTCCGTGTCGATGCCGCCACCGCCGCCCGGGGCACCACCACCGCCTCCCGGAGCGCCGCCACCGCCTCCCGGAGCGCCGCCTCCCCCGCCGGACGCGCCGCCACCGCCGGAGACACCACCACCGCCGCCGGGACCGGGTGTCCCCGAGATCGGTGGACGGTCGGGGGTCGGTTGCATCGTGATCGGCACGCTCGGGCTGATCCTGCTCGTCGTCGTCGGCGTGCTCGCCATCGTGTTGCTCGGCAGTCGGGGTGACGACGACCGGCGGGCGGCGGCGCTCGCCGAACTGGAGCGGATCGTCGACGCGGCCGTGCTCGACGATGGGCTCGACGCCGAGGGGTTCGGCGACCTCGACACCTGCCCGGTCGGGCGCACCACCACCGCCGTCGTCGACGACCTGATCGAGCGGATCGACGATCCCCGCCTCGAGACGGTCGACCGTGCGGCGCCGGGGACGTTCGACGACCAGTACGTGATCGAGTACCCGGACTCGGGTGCGCGAGTCGTCGTGTGCGAGCGCATCGGCGACGACCCGTCGATCGCCGCGATCGGTGTCGGCCTCGCCTCCCGCCCCGACGACCTCCGCGCCTACCTGGAGGAGCTCACCGGCACCACCGACATCGAGATCGACGGCGAACCCGAGATCGGCGAGACGACCGGCACCGTGCTGCGCTGGATCTGCGTGGAGTCCGACGACCCGTTCGCCCGGTTCTGCGAGTTCCTCTGGGACGACGGCGACCTGCTGTTGTCGTTCTACGTGGCCGGCGCGAGTGCCGGCCGGCTCGACGCGGATGCGATGCTCGGCGTCCTCGACGACGTCGTCGACGGCTGGATCGGCGTACTCGCCGAGTGACCATTTCCCCTATCGGCGTAGTGATAATCCAACGGGCGGCGCGTAGACTCGGGGCCATGAGCGAGCTGTTCCGAGTCGACGGGCTCTGGGCCCGCCCCGCCGCCGACGAGTCGTCCGGCGCTCCGAGCGCGGCCGACCACATCCTGCGCGGGCTCGACCTCGCGGTCGCCGAGGGCGAGGTGCACGCCATCATGGGCCCCAACGGCTCCGGCAAGAGCACCCTCGGCGCGTCGCTGATGGGGTCCCCCGAGTACGAGGTCACCGACGGCACGGTCACGTTCCGGGGCGACGACGTCACCGACTGGCCGACCGACGAGCGCGCCAAGGCCGGCATGTTCCTCGCGTTCCAGTACCCCCAGGAGATCCCGGGCGTGTCGGTGATCCAGTTCCTCCGCCAGTCGCTCTCGGCCCGCAAGGGCATCGACCTGTCGGTGCTCGAGCTGCGGCTCGCCACCATGGAGTGGATGGAGCGGCTCGGGATGGACTCCTCGTTCGTCGACCGCTACCTCAACGAGGGCTTCTCCGGCGGCGAGAAGAAGCGCAACGAGATCATGCAGATGGCGATCCTCGAGCCCGAGCTGGCGATCCTCGACGAGACCGACTCGGGCCTCGACGTCGACGCCCTGCGCACCGTCGCCAAGGGCATCCGCGAGGTGCGCGCCGACCGGCCGTCGATGGGCGTCGTGCTGATCACCCACTACCAGCGCCTGCTCGACGAGATCGAGCCCGACCACATCCACATCCTCGTCGGCGGGCGCATCGTCGCCAGCGGCGGGATGGAGCTGGCCGAGCAGCTCGAGCGCGACGGCTACGAAGCGTTCAAGGTGCCGGTGTGACCAGCGGCACGACAACCCCCGCTCCCACCCCGACCGTCGACTGGGCGGCCGTGCGCGCCGACTTCCCGTTCCTCGAACGGCGGATCGACGGCGAACCGCTCGTCTACCTCGACTCGGCCGCCACGTCGCAGAAGCCACGCCAGGTCATCGAGGCGATGGCCAGCTCGGCGGCCTGTGGCTACGGGCCGATCAACCGCAGCGCCTACCGGCTCGCCGGCGAGGCAACCGACCGCTACGAGGGGGCCCGCGCCGCGGTCGCCCGGTTCGTCAACGCGCCGGCGGCCCACGAGATGATCTTCACCAAGAACGCGACCGAGTCGATCAACGTCGTGGCCGGTGCGTGGGGTCGCGCCAATCTGGGCGCGGGCGACGTCGTCGTGCTCACCCACATGGAGCACCACGCCAACATCGTCCCGTGGCAGATGCTCGCCGCCGACCGCGGCATCGAGATCCGCTGGGTGCCGCTCACCGACGACGGCCAGCTCGACCTGACCGACCTCGACGCGCTGCTCGACGGTGCCAAGCTGTTCTCGTTCACGGCGATGAGCAACGTCCTCGGCACGCTCCCGCCCGTCGCCCAGCTCTGCCGGGCCGCCCACGACGCCGGCGCGCTCACGCTCGTCGACGCCTGCCAGTTCGTGCCCCACAACGCCACCGACGTGCAGGCGTGGGACGCCGACTTCGTCGTGTTCTCCGCCCACAAGATGTGCGGCCCGTCCGGCATCGGCCTGCTGTGGGGACGTGAGGCGTTGCTCGACGAGATGCCCCCGTTCCTCGGGGGCGGCAACATGATCGGCAACGTCACGCTCGACGGGTTCACGACCGCCCCGCTTCCCGACAAGTTCGAGGCCGGCACACCGCCGATCACCGAAGCGGTCGGGCTCGGCGCCGCGGTGGAGTTCCTGGAGACGATCGGGATGGACGCCGTCCGACGCCACGAGATGGACCTCACCCGCTACGCCCTCGACACGCTCGGCCAGCGGTACGGCAGCGACCTCGTCGTCCACGGCCCGTCGAACGTCGAGGTGCGCGGCGGCGTGCTCAGCTTCGCGTTCCGCGATCTCCACCCCCACGACGTCAGCCAGGTGCTCGACGAGCGCAACGTGTGTGTGCGCGCAGGGCACCACTGCGCCAAGCCGCTGATGCGCCTGTTGGGCGCGAACGCCACCGCGCGGGCAAGCTTCTACGTGTACAACACGACCGACGACGTCGACGCGCTGGCCGAGGCGCTCGACGGCGCCACCGACATCTTCGGCCTCTGACCCCCACCGTCCGGGCCGCGAGCATCTGGGAGACACCCCCCTCATCTGGGAGACGACATGGCCGGCCTCGAAGACCTGTACCGCGAGATCATCCTCGACCACTACCGCTCACCCCGCAACCGCGGGGAGCTGCCGGTCCCCCCGGCCGTGATGGCCGAGGGCCACAACCCGCTGTGCGGCGACGAGATCACGGTGTACCTCGACGTCGACGGCGGGCCGGACGACGGTGTCGTCCGCGACGTCAAGGTGGCCGGACAGGGCTGCTCGATCTCGCAGTCGTCGGCATCGATGATGAGCCAGGCCGTGATCGGCAAGACGGTGCCCGAGGTCCGCGCCCTCGTCCGACGCTTCAAGGGCCTGATGTCGATCGAGGACGCTGACGGCGCGGGTGACGGCGACGCGGCGGCCGTCCCGGGCGCGACCGGCGACGACCCGCACCCGCTCGGCGACCTCGAGGCCCTGCAGGGCGTCGTCAAGTTCCCGGTGCGGATCAAGTGCGCCACGCTCGCCTGGAACACCCTCGTGCAGGCACTCGACCAGGAGGCGCCGGCCTCCGGCGGTTAGCGTCGGCCGGCGCATGGACGAACACGCCGGTCACGGTCACGATCACGGTGACGGTCACGGTCACCTCGACCCGCTCACCCACGTCGCCCGCCCCGATCACCCCGACGCCGTGGCGTTGGCCCGCGGCGAGATCGGTCGCGCCGTGCGCGACATCGGCCACGCGGTCGTCGGCCACGCCGCGCCGCTGGAGCTGCTCGAACGAGCGACCGCTCGACTCGACGCGCTCGTCGCCGAGCTCGAGGGCCACCCGGTGCGACACCGCGCCGACGAGCGACCCGAGGGCGATTGGGACCCACCGCCCGACGACGGCGCCGCCATGGAGAGCTACGACGAACGCCCGATCTCGGGTCGCGCCAGCCCGTGGGGACTCGATCTCGACGTCCGGCGCGAGGGCGACGAGGCGGTCGCCCGGGTCACGCTGCGCCCCGCCCACGAGGGCGCCCCCGGCCGCAGCCACGGTGGCATCGTGGCGGCGCTGTTCGACGACGTGTTCGGGTTCGTTCTCAGCCTCCGCTCGCAACCCGGGTTCACCGGCGAGATCAGCGTGCGCTACGTCGCCGGCACGCCGATCGGCGTCCCGCTCGAGTGCCGCGTGCGGGCGACGGGGCAGGAGCGACGCAAGCTCTACATGTCGGGCGAGCTCACCGACGCGCGCGACGGCTCCGTCGTGGCGACCTCGACCGCCACGTTCATCACGATCGACCCGGCCCGGTTCGGCGCCGCGAAGGGCTGAACCGAACGGCCCGGCCGGCCGCGGTCAGTCCGACCACTTGGTGCCGGGCAGGATGTAGCGCTTGGCCCACACGCCACGGGGATCCTCACCGCTGACCGGCATCCGCCACGTGCTGAGCCGGGTCGAGGGGGCGTCGAGGTCGAGTGCACACAGCGCCCTCGGCTGGTCGTCGGTGCCGTCGACGTAGGCGTCGGCCCACTCGTCGCGGGTGTAGCGCTTGGCGATCGCGCGGTAGAGGTCGCGCCAGGCGTCGTCGTCGCCGGGTTCGTGCACCACCTCGACGACCCCCTGCAGGGTGACCTTCCGGTAGGGCTGCGCCTGCTCGTCGATCGAGATGCCGACCCGCGGGTCGCGCTGCAGGTTCTTCCAGATCACCGCCGGCGACCGGGGCGTGAACAGCACCCGACGCTCGCTCAGGATGAACCACAGCGGCAGGACCCGCGGCGTGCCGTCGGCGTCGACCGTCCCGATGCGGGCCAGGTGTCCCGGTTCGTCGAGGAACTCGGTCACCTCGTCGGATGTCAGCTTCGGCATCGCACCTCACCTCCGGCGCGGACGGTAGCCGCGGACCGATCGCTCATCCCCAGCCGTCCGCGTGCCGATGAAGAAGCGTCCCGAGCCGAATCCCGTCGAGGAGCGCCGCCCGCATGCCCGATCCCGTCACGTCCGAAGGTCCCGGCGACGCCACCGGCGTCGACATCGTCGACCCGCCGCGCCGCGACCTCGACATCGACCCCGGAACCGGGCTGCTCGCCGCCGGCGGCACGACGGCGACGTTCGCTCCCGACGATCCCGACGCGCTGCTCGAGAGCTACCTGCGGCTGGTGCGCCGTCTCCGCGACCAGCAGCGGGCCGACGAGGTGTCGCTCCGGCGCGACGAGGTCGAGCGTCTCGCCGCCCACCTGGGGACGTCGGGTGAGACCGTCCTCGAACGGCTCGGCACGCTCATGGGGGCGACGAAGGCGCAGCGGCGGGTGATGGCCGGGCTGTTCCTCGCCGGCGCGATGGTGATCACCGTGGCGGTGCCGTCGGTGGCGGCGCTGTCGGGTGGCTCCGGCGACGGCGCTGCGTCTCCGGCGACGAGCATCGCGGCCGGAGCCGTGACCGCGAGCGGCGCAGCAGGGGCCGCCGTCGAGCCTCGACCCGCGGCGACAGACGACGGGAATGCCGACGGGGATGCCGAGGACGCGACGCGAAGCGCGACGATCGACGTGCGCAGCGGGCCCGACGGCCCCGGCGCGATCTCGGTCGACCTGCTCACACGCGCCGAGCCGACCGCCGAGCCACCGACCGCCGACGAGCCCGTCGAGCCGGTCGCCGAGACACCGACCGATGTCGTCTCCGACCCCGCACCGCCACCGCCCGAGCCCGCCGCACCCGTCCAGCCGGACCCCCCGGCCGAGCCGGTCGAGGTCGCGGTCGGCCCGCCGCCCGAGCCCGATCCGCCGTCGGTGATCGTCGAGCCCGCCCCAGCACCCACGCCGGCGCCTCCGCCGGCGCCTCCACCGGCTCCGGTCGACGGAGCGACGGATGCCGACGAAATGGTGGCCGTCGGTCCGCCGCCGATCCCCCCGCCGGACGCGCCGATCGTCGACCCGCCAGGCCACTGATCGCATCCGACCTCAGCTTCCGGCGATCGGTCAGGATGCCCTCGACTCGTTCGTCGTCCAGAGCGCCTGAAGTGCCGGACCGCAGAACACTTGCTCGAGTACGACGTGGACCCCGAGGAAGCGGGCGCGTATGGGACAGAGACGGGGACTGCACCGGTGTCGTGACTGACGTTGCGCCCGCATCAGCGGACGGATTGTGGGTCACCACCGTCCATGTCTGCGATTCGTGCCTCAGCTGTGCTTCAGATCGGTCACGACGCCGCTACTGGCCTCGACCAAGCGGTGTGGCTCGATGCCGAAGACGTCGATCCACGTGCCGGCAGCGGCCCAGACCTCGTCCCACTGCAACAGGTCGGGGTCGACGAAGATCCGTAGGTGGGTCGCGTGCCCGAACGGCGGGACGCCGCCGATCGGGTAGCCGGTGGCCGACCGCACGGTGTCGGCGTCGACCCGGCTGCAGCGTTCGCCTCCCGCCGCGGCAGCCAGCTTCGACTCGTCGAGCTGGTTGGCGCCGCTGACGTAGGCGAGCACGACCTCGCCGTCCACCGCGAAGATCAGGCTCTTGACGATCTGACCGATGTCGACGCCGATCGCGGCGGCGGCGTCGGCGGCGGTCTTGGTGCCGTCGGGGAACCGTCGGGGCGCGATGTCGAT
>SKSP01000119.1 GCA_007122945.1 Ilumatobacteraceae bacterium
CTTGTCGTCGAGCCCGGGGTGCGGGCGTCGGTGGCGGGCCGCGAACAGGCGGATCCGCGCGGCGTCGATCTCGGGTGGGCGGCGCAGCTCGCCTCGGGCGTGGAGCCGGTTCGGGATGCTGCGGCCCTCGAAGTTGCCCTCGTCGGTGATGCCCCACCACTCGAGCGCGGCGGGTGCCGCGTCGGGACCGAGGACGGCGCGGACCTCGGCCGGCGTCCAGGTGTGGAACAACCCCTCGGCCGTACCGCCCCGGCCGTCGGGGGCGTCGGCGTCCTCCGCCGAGTAGAACCCGCCGTCGGGGTGGCGCAGGTCGCGCAACACGTAGTTGATCGTCTCGGTGGCGACCTGGCTCCAGGCGTCGTCGCCGAGCACTGCGTACGCATGGAGGTAGATGCGGGCGAGCAGCGCCTGGTCGTAGAGCATCTTCTCGAAGTGGGGCACGAGCCACTCCCGATCGGTGGAGTACCGGGCGAAGCCGCCGCCGATGTGGTCGTACATGCCACCCGAGGCCATCGCGTCGAGCGATGTCCGGATCACCGTCTCCGCGGCGTCGGACTTCGACGACATGAAGGCGCGCAGGACGAGCTCGAGGTGCATCGTGGACGGGAACTTGGGTGCCTGCCCGAACCCGCCGTGCTCCACGTCGAACGTGCGGGCGAGCTGCGGTAGGACCTCGTTCACGGTCTCGAGGCGCGGGATGTCCTTGGCCGGCGTCATCGATGCCGTCGTGCCGATCGCCGTCACGAGCGCCTCGGTGTTCTTCGTGATGTCGTCGCGCCGGTTGCGCCAGGCGTCGTCGATGGCGTGCAACAGCTTCAAGAAGTTCGGCTTCGGGAAGTACGTCCCGCCGAAGAACGGTCGACCGTCGGGGGTCGTGAACACCGTCATCGGCCATCCGCCCCGACCGGTCATGGCCTGGACGGCGTCCATGTAGAGGGCGTCGACGTCCGGACGCTCCTCCCGGTCCACCTTGACGTTCACGAACAGCTCGTTCATCACCGCGGCCGCCTCGTCGTCCTCGAAGCACTCGTGGGCCATCACGTGGCACCAGTGGCACGCCGAGTAGCCGACCGACAACAGGACCGGCACGTCGCGCTCGCGGGCCTCGGCGAACGCCTCCTCACCCCACGGGAACCAGTGCACCGGGTTGTCGCGGTGCTGGCGCAGATAGGGCGAGGTCTCCTGGGCGAGCCGGTTCCGCGAAGCCATCACCTCACCGTATCGGGGAGAGTTCTGCGGGTTCGGACAGGGCCCACCGGGATCGGCACCGTGATGTCGTCGGGAATCGGTAGTTCCGCGGATGCGGCGCACGAGCGAGCTGCGTACGGTCGAGATCGTCGCAGCTTGCGGCGTTCTCGCCCAGCGAGATGAACACGACGAGAGGGGACTTCGATGCCTGTGTACATGGTCGACCGGGACCTGCCCGGTGTCACGATGGACGCGCTCGCAGGGGCGCAGAAGGCGGCCATCGAGACGGCCGAGGCGCACCGCCAGCAGGGGAAGGACGTGCGCTACATCCGCAGCATGTTCGTGCCGTCGGAGTCGCACTGCATGTGCCTGTTCGAGGCGTCCGACGCCCAGGCCGTGATCGACGTCAACGAGGAGGCGCAGATCCCGTACACGCGCGTCACCGAGGCGCTCGATCTCACGCCCTGACGCCGGGGGTCTCCATCCGCCGGCGCGTCGCCCAGCTCGCCAGCCGCGCGCGCGACGTCAGGCCCAACTTGGTGAAGATGTGGCTGACGTGGCTGTGGACGGTGCGCTCCGAGATGAACAACTGCCGAGCGATCTCCCGGTTGGAGTGCCCGTTCGCGACCAGCGCGGCAACCTGTGATTCCCGCGGTGAGAGCTCGGGTTCTCCCGGTCGGACACGTTCGAGGTTGTGCCGGGCCGTGGCCGCCGCGGTCGCGTCGCCGATCTGCTCGAGTCGCTCGGCGGCCTCAGCGTACAGGCGGCGCGCCTCGACGGTGTCGCCGGTCATCTCGCGGAGACCCGCCAGGTTGTTCGTCGCGACCGCTGCGCCGCGCCGGTCGCCGGCGTCGGTGAACTCGTCGAGGGCCCGCTCGGCGAGCTCGACGGCCCGATCGACGTCGCCCCACTGCCGAGCGAGCATCGACATGTTGTTCGCGCACATCGCCGACCCGCGCGTCTCCCCGATGCGTTCGAAGAGCTGCTGCGCCCCGTCGAAGTAACGCGTCGCCGACCGGACGTCACCGAGGTCGTGGGCGACGTTGCCGAGGTTCGCCAGCACCGACGCCGCCTCGTGGCTGGCCCCGACGCGGCGGAACGACGCCAGGCTCGCGAGGAGACCCTCGATGGCATCGCGAGGACGGCCGTCGGCGGCTGCGACGAGTGCCGAGGTCGAGAGGCAGAACGCCTCGCCCCGGCGATCGCCGAGCCGGACGAACGCGTCCCGGGCGGCACGGGCGAGGGCTGCGGCACGGTCCAGGTCGCCGGCGCGGAGCAACTCGGTGGCGAGGGCGTTGCGTGCCGAGGCGGCGGCGCGTTCGTCGCCGGTCTCGTCGTGGAGCGCGATCGCGGCCTCGTGCGCGACCCGTGCGCGATCGACGTCGCCCTGTGCCATCGCGAGGGTCGCCAACGCGCCGAGCGCGGCGGCTCGACGGCTGGGGGATTCCTCGTCGGCCGCCCGGAGCGCGCTCTCGATGGTCTCGATCCCGGCGCGGAACAGACCGTGGGCCTCCCAGTGCGGGGCGAGCGCGATGGCGTGATCGAGCGGGGGCCGGTCCCGCTCGGTACCCTCCACCGCGTCCACGGCGCAGGACGTTAGACGGCCCGCGGTCGACGGCGGTCTGCGAGACTCGGGGCCATGATCGAGCGAGAGATCAGCGTGACCACACCCGATGGCGTCATGCCGACGTTCCTGTTCCATCCCGAACACGACGGTCCGCACCCGGTGGTGCTGTACCTCATGGACGCGCCGAGCATCCGGCCCGCGCTGCGCGACATGGCCTCCCGCCTGGCCACCGCCGGGTACTACGTCATGTTGCCGTACCTGTTCTACCGTGGCGGGCCGTACCGGGAGTTCGGCCAGAGCGACGAGGACATGCACGCCCGCACCGAACTGATGGGCACGATCACGCCCACCAACATCGTCGGCGATGCGGTGGCGATGCTCGAGGTGGCCGACGACGACGGGGCGGCGCGCGACGGGTCGTTCGGTGCGGTCGGGTTCTGCATGAGCGGCGGCCTGACCGTGGCGCTCGCCCGGGCGATGCCCGAGCGGATGGCGGCGGCCGCGTCGATCCACGGTGCCTGGATGGTGCGCGACGGCGAGGATTCACCCCATCTGCACCTCGAGCGGGTCCGGGCCGAGGTCCACCTGGCGTGGGTGGAGGACGACCCCACCGCGCCGACCGAGACGCGGGCAACTTTCGTGGACGCGCTGGAGACGGCGGGTGTGCGGTACACCCTCGACGTGATCACCGACGCCGTGCACGGCTACGCCCCGCCGGGGGAGCGCTATGACCGCCGCGCGTCGGAGCTGCACTGGGAGCGCGTCCATTCTCTGCTGCGTCGCAATCTGTGGTGATGCACGCGCCGGCCCGAACGGCCATGATGGCGCCCCATGAGTGAGCTGTGGCGCATGGGCGCGGCCGAACTGGCCGAGCAGATCCGGACGGGGGCGGCGTCGAGTCGGGAGGTCCTCGAGGAGCACCTGGCGCGCGTCGAGGCGGTGAACCCGCACCTCAACGCGATCGTCGGGGTCCTCGCCACCTCGGCGCGCGAGGCGGCCGATGCGGCCGACCGGGCGGTCGCCGAGGGCGGCCCGATCGGCCCGTTGCACGGTGTCCCGTTCAGCGTCAAGGAGAACGTCGACGTCGTGGGGACCGCGACGACCCAGGGTGTCCCGGCACTGGCCGAGGCGATCGCCGACCGTGACGCGCCGACCGTGGCGCGCCTGCGAGCCGCCGGCGGCATCCCGTTCGTCCGGACGAACATGCCCGATCTCGGGCTGCGCATCCACAGCCACTCCGAGCTGCACGGGTGCACGCTCAACCCCTGGGACCCCGACGTCACCGCGGGCGGGTCGAGCGGTGGGGAGGCCGCGGCGCTGGCGTCGGGGATGACCCCGCTCGGGATCGGCAACGACATCGGCGGGTCGCTGCGCAACCCGGCACACTGCTGCGGCATCGCCTCGATCAAGCCGTCGGTCGGGGTCGTCCCACAAGCGACCGTGATCCCGCCGGAGGACCCTGCACTGTCGTCGCAACTGATGGTCGCCGAGGGCCCGATGGCACGGGGCGTCCGCGACGTCCGTCTGGGCCTCGAGTTGCTCGCCGGGCACGACCCCCGCGATCCTCGCAGCCTGCCCGTCACCCTCACCGACGCCGGGCCCGACGAGCCGCTGCGGGTCGCCGTGCTCGCCGAGCCACCTGGTGTACGCACCGATCCGGGCATCGCCGCGACCGTGCGCCGCGCGGCCGACGTGCTGGCCGACCTCGGCCACGACGTCGTCGAGGCGGTGCCGCCCGACTACGAGGAGCTGTGCCACCTGTGGGGGGCGTTGCTGATGGCGGATCTCCGCGTGATGCGTCCGTTGCTCGAGAGCGTGATGGGGAACGGTGGCCGGACCGTCCTCGCCAACTTCGACGCCAGCGTCCCGCCGATGGGTGTCGACGACGTGCTCGCCATCCACCCGCGCCGTTACCAGGCGATGCGCGACTGGTCGGCGTTCTTCGTCGACCACCCGGTGCTGCTGTCACCGACCTGGGCGATGCGGGCGTTCGCCCCGGACCACGATCTGACCGCGAGTGCCGACGGGGAGATGCTGGAGACGTTCCGCCCGGTGCTGCACGCCAACCTGCTCGGGCTGCCGGCCGCCGTCGTCCCCGGTGGGGTGGCCGACGGGCTGCCGGTCGGCGTCCAGGTGATCGGGGACCGCTACACCGATCTGCGGGTCCTCACCCTCGCCGAGCAGATCGAGGCCGCCGTCGGCCCACTCACGCCGATCGATCCGGTGGTCCGGGCGTCATGACCGGCGAAGGGACCGAACACGTCGACGTGCTGATCGTGGGGGCGGGCATCTCCGGTGTCGGCGCCGCGTACCATCTCACCGACCAGTGCCCCGAGAAGCGCTTCGTGGTGCTCGAGGCGTTGGAGAGCTTCGGGGGCACGTGGCTCACCCACCGGTACCCCGGGATCCGCTCCGACAGCGACCTGTACACCTTCGGGTACCGGTTCAAGCCGTGGGTCGGACCACCGATCGCCACCGCCGAGGAGATCCGGACCTACATGGGCGAGGTGATCGAGGAGAACGACCTCGCCCGCCACATCCGGTATCAGCACCGCATCGACCGGGCGACGTGGTCGAGCGCGGACGACCGGTGGACCCTCGAGGTGACCCGGACCGACACCGGTGAGCAACTGACCTTCACGTGCGGGTTCCTCTGGATGTGTCAGGGCTACTACCGCCACGCCCAGGGGTACACACCCGAGTGGCCCGGGACCGATGCCTACACCGGCCGGATCGTCCACCCGCAGACCTGGCCCGACGACCTCGACCACGTCGGCAAGAAGGTGATCGTCATCGGGTCGGGGGCGACGGCCGCCACGCTGGTCCCGGCGATCGCCGACGACTGCGAGCACGTCTGGCTGCTGCAGCGCTCGCCCACCTACTTCTGGGCGGATCGCAACGCCAACGAGTTGGTCGACCAGCTCCGCGAGCTCGAGGTGCCCGACGAGTGGATCCACGAGATCGCCCGACGCAAGGTGCTGCGAGATCAGGGGGCCATCACCCAACTGTCGTTCGACGAACCCGAGTTCCTCCGCGAGCAACTCCTCGAGGGGGTCCGCAACCATCTCGGCCCGGACTACGACATCGACACGCACTTCTCGCCGAAGTACCGCCCGTGGCAGCAGCGCATCGCGTTCGTCCCGAACGGCGACCTGTTCGCCGGGATCCGCGAGGGCAAGGTCACGATGGTGACCGACGAGATCGAGACGTTCACCGAGACGGGCATCCGGACCAGGTCCGGGGAGGAGCTGACGGCCGACATCGTCATCACCGCGACCGGTTTCGAGCTGTCGGTGCTCGGCGACATCGAGTTCACCATCGACGACGAGCCGCTCGACTTCGCCGACACCGTCACGTATCGGGGAATGATGTTCACCGGGGTGCCGAACATGGTGTGGGTGTTCGGGTACTTCCGGGCGTCGTGGACCCTGCGGGCCGACCTGATCGCCGACTTCGTGTGCCGGTTGCTGCGGCACATGGACGCCAAGGGGGTGACCCGTGTGGTGCCCGCGCTGCGACCGGAGGACGCCGACATGCCGTTGCTGCCGTGGGTCGACGAGGAGAACTTCAACCCGAACTACCTGATGCGCAGCGGTCACCTGTTGCCCAAGCGCGGCCCGAAGCCGGAGTGGCAGCACACCCAGGACTACTGGGCGGAGAAGGACGCCCTGCCGGCCGCCGACCTCGACGACGGGTGCCTCGTCTACGACTGACGCCCAGTCCACTCAGGGTGCGCTGAGGGGTGCGCTGAGGAGTGCGCTCAGAGCGTCAGCGGTGAGGATCGTGCGTTGCGTCTCGATTCGTCTCGGCGGGTCGGTGTGGTCGGCGGGTCGTGTCCGTGTCGGCTGCTTGTCGATTCGTCTCGGCGGGGTCGCGGGGTGTCCGGCCGAGGGGTGTCGTTGGCGGCGTGAGACGATTCGAGACGCGTCGGCTGGGACGACGCCGACGGCTGCCACGGGGTGGGACGGCTGTCCGCGGGTGGGCGGGGCAGGGTGACGGGGACAGGGGGTCGGGTGCTGCCCCCGGGTCGCTGATGGGATCCAATGGGATCGTGGTTGTGACACCCGCCGGGCAGGATCGCGGTCATGTGGACGACGAGAAGGACCGTCGGGGTGTTGGCCCGGTCGGCGCGACGACCCCGGACCGGCCGGATCCGAGCCTGGGAGCCGGATCGGGTGGTGGGGGAGTGGTGGTGTCCGGTCTGCGGCGCGGCTGCGCACCGCACGGCTCGCCCGGGCCGTCCGAAGGTGTACTGCACGAACGCCTGTCGGCAGAAGGCCTACCGGGCGCGCCGCCGCAACCCGGTGGCGGCCGGTGAGCTCACTCGGGGGCGGAGCCGTGAGCGATCCCACGCGATGCGGCCGGCGGGGACGTTTCCGTGGCGGCCGCCCGACCATGCAGGGCGCGAACTGAGCCTCTGCGGAGCGTTCGTCCGGCGCGCCGATCGACGGCGTTGGCGTCACGTCCGCTTCGTGGCCGATCTCGACTGGTCCTGCCGCTCGTGCGCGCGGCTCGGCATGGCAGACGCTCACGCGCGTGACGTCGACACCTGCGCGAACGCGGCGTGACCCTCGCGGCGCCGAGCCTGGTGGTAGTCGGCGACGATCTACCACGTCTACCCGCGCTCGCTGTCAGGGGTGCGCTCAGAGGCCATCGGTCGCCCGACCGATCGCGTCGACGGTCTCGAGCGCGGAGAGCGCGGCCTCGGCACCCTTGTTGCCGGCCTTGCTGCCGGCCCGCTCGAGCGCCTGGTCCATCGTGTCGACGGTGATGATGCCGTTGGTGACGACGACACCCGTGTCGAGTGCCACGCGTGTCAGCCCCGCCGCGCTCTGGTTCGAGACCACCTCGAAGTGGTACGTGGCGCCGCGCATGACCGCGCCGAGCCCCACGATCGCGTCGTACCGGCCCGTCCCGGCGAGCGCCTTGGCGGCCAGCGGGATCTCCAGCGCACCAGGGACCCACACGGTGTCGATCGCCTCGTCGTCGACGCCGTGACGGATGAGCGTGTCGTGGGCGCCGTGCCGCAGCCGGTCCACGACGAGGTCGTTGAAGCGGCTGCACACGAGCGCGACGCGCCGGCCTGATCCGTCGGGGCGTCCGTGGAAGGTGGTCATGTGAGCTCCGTTTCGGGGATGTCGCCGGGGAACAGGTGGCCCATCCGGATGCGCTTGGTCTCGAGGTAGCGGCGGGCCTCGGGGTGCACTGGGACGTGGAGGGGGACCCGCTCGGTGATCGACAGGCCGAAGCCGTCGATGCCGCCGTACTTGGCGGGGTTGTTGGTGAGCAGACGGATCGTGGAGAGGCCGAGGTCGACGAGGATCTGGGCACCCACCCCGTACTCACGGCTGTCGACGGGCAAGCCGAGTTGAAGGTTGGCGTCGAGCGTGTCGGCCCCGGCCTCCTGGAGGTCGTAGGCGCGCAGCTTGTGGGTGATCCCGATGCCGCGCCCCTCGTGACCGCGGAGATACACCACGACGCCGCGGCCCTCCTCGGCGATGCGGCGCATGGCCTCGTGCAGCTGCGCCCCGCAGTCGCACTTGACGCTGGCGAACACGTCGCCGGTGATGCACTCGCTGTGGACCCGCACGAGCACGTCGGCCTCCCCGTCCACCTCGCCACGGACGAACGCCAGATGGGTGTCGTCGCCGTCCACCCGGCTCTCGTAGGCGTGGCACCGGAAGTCGCCCCACTCCGTCGGGACGCGCGCATCGGCCGTCCGGGTGACGAGCTTCTCGGTCCGGCGTCGGTAGCGGATGAGGTCGGCGATCGACACGAGCAACAGTCCGTGTTCGTCCGCGAACCTCCGCAGGTCGGGCACCCGTGCCATCGCCCCGTCGTCACGCACGACCTCGCACAGGGCGCCGGCCGGTCGTCGCCCGGCGAGTCGGGCGAGGTCGACGGCTGCCTCCGTGTGGCCGGCGCGCTTGAGCACGCCGCCGGGACGGGACCGCAACGGGAAGATGTGCCCGGGCCGGTTGAAGGCGGTCGCGTCCACGTCGGGGTCGGCGAGGGCTCGCAACGTCGCGGTCCGGTCGGCCGCCGAGATCCCCGTGGTCGTGCCGTCGCGCAGGTCGACGCTGACGGTGAACGCGGTACCTTGAGCCTCGGTGTTGCCCCCGGGCGGCACCATCAGCGGAAGCCGCAGTTCGTCGCACCGCTCGGGTGTGAGCCCGACGCAGACCACCCCGGAGGTGTGGCGCACGAAGAAGGCGAGCCGCTCCTCGGTCACGGCGTCGGCCGCCATGATCAGGTCGCCCTCGTTCTCGCGGTCCTCGTCGTCGGCGACGACGACGATCTCGCCGCGGGCGATCGCCGCGATGGCATCGGGGATCGGGTCGAACCGGATCGGGTCGCCGGCCGTGTCATCCATGAGCTGCCTCCTGCGTCGACGTCCCGGTGTCGAGGCTCCCGGCGCCGAGATGGGGTGCGAGCATCCGCTCGACGTACTTGGCGATCACGTCGACCTCCAGGTTGACCGGGTCGCCCGACCGTCGGGTGCCGAGCGTGGTGACCTCGGCGGTGTGCGGGATGATCGCCACGGTGAAGCCGTCGTCGAGCACGTCGACCACCGTGAGGCTGACGCCGTCGACGGTGACGGACCCCTTCTCCACGAGGTAGCCGAGCAGACGTGGGGGTACGCGGACGCGCAGGTCGGGTACCGGGGCGACCACCTCGCCGACGGCGTCCACGTGTCCCTGCACGAGGTGACCGCCGAGCCGGGTGGCGAGCGTCACGGGACGCTCGAGGTTGACCGGGTCGCCCGGGTCGGCGGCGGCGAGGCTGGTGCGCGAGACGGTCTCGTCGGACACGTCGGCCTCCCACCAGCCCTCGCCGTGGTCGACCACCGTGAGGCAGCACCCGTTCACGGCGATGGAGTCGCCGAGGTGCACGTCGGACAGGACCTCGATCGCGCGGATCCGGAGGCGACCGTGCTCGAAGCGTTCGATCCGGCCGAGCTCTTCGACGATCCCGGTGAACATGTCAGCGTGGCTCCTTCTGGGTGGTCGCGACGACATCGATGCGGACGTCGTCGCCGATCGGACGGACGGCGGCGAGGTGGCCGCGCCAGAGTTCGGCGATCGTGGGGGCGGTGGTGCCGGCGAGCAGCGGGGTGGCGTCGCCTCCGCCGAACAGCGCGGGGGCGAGGTACAGCACGTACCGGTCGACGAGGCCGGCGTCGTGGAACGAACGGACGA
>SKSP01000359.1 GCA_007122945.1 Ilumatobacteraceae bacterium
CTCGTCGGCGCCGGCCGCGGCCCAGCGAGCCGGGTCGGTCAGCGGCTCGGCCAGCGCGATCGCCCCCGGCGACGGCGCCACCGCCAGCACCTGCTCGACGCTCCACCGCTCCACCCCGCCGACGGTACCCCCGGGGTGCGCGCCCGCCGACCCGCCCCAGCCCACACGTGTCATCAGGATCGACCGGATCCGGTCGTTTCCGATGACACGTCCGAGCTGCCCTTCCGGTTCCGGCGTCGCGACGTCGACACGGAGGGCATGGGGACCGATCACGAACGCTGGGCGCACCTCACCCGCACCGCCGAGCGCCAGGACGGCGCCGTGGCGACCGGGCAGCTCACCGCGCCCACGGGGCCCGACATCACCGCCCGCCAGCTCCGCACGTGGGCCCGGGCCGCGAGGCTGGTCGCCGTGGCACCCCGGGTGTGGCGAGTCGCCGGCGCCCCGGTCACGTGGCGGCTCCGGCTACGGGCGGGGCTGCTCAGCCTGGGACCCGACGCGGTCGTCAGCCACGAGGCCGCCGCTGCGCTGCACGGGTTCGACCGCACGCCGGCCGAACAGGTGGAGTTCACCGTGCCCCGCGAGCAGCGCACCGCCCGGCTCCCCGACACGCTCGACGCCGACATCCACTCCTCGACCCGCCTCGGTCCGCTCGACCGACTGCGCGTGGCCGGCCTGCCGGTCACCTCTGCGACCCGGACGATCATCGACCTCGCCAACGTCCGGGTCGACCCACGCCGGCTCGAGGCGGCGATCGACTCGGCCGTGCGGAGCGGCGCATCCGCACCCGCCGTGATCCAGCGCAAGCTCGCCGACCTGCGCGCCCGGGCCGCTGGGGGTGCCGGGCGATCGACGCCGCGCTCGTCCACGCCGGCGGGCACACGATGCTCGAGCGCCTCTTCCTCGAGCTGATGTCCGAGATCGGCGCGCCCCGACCGACGACCCAACGCGTGCACCGGGACGGCGACCGGACCATCGCCCGCGTCGACTTCGAGTTCGACGACCTCGGGATCGTCGTGGAGGTCAGCGGCCGGGTGGGGCACTCGACGCCCGCCGAGCGGGCCCGCGATGCACAGCGCCGGAACGAGCTGCAGGACATCGGGCGGCGCGTGTACGAGTACACGTGGGAGGACGTGACGCGCCGGCCGGCGTTCGTGCGCGACACGATGCGGGAACGTCTGGTGGCGGCCGGCTGGGTGCGGACCGGGTGACGGCGACGATACGAGTCGCCGGGACCGGCCGGCGAGCGCGTACGGTGGCGCTGCATGGGAGGGGGTCCCGGGCACGCGCCAGCGGAGCACGAGCTCGACTCGGCGCGGGCGTGGATCGTCGTGGCGGCCTGCTTCGCCAGCACGTTCGTGGTGTTCGGGATCGTGTACAGCTTCGGCGCGTTCTTCGACTCGATGGCCGCGGACTTCGGCACCGGGAAGGGCGCGACCGCGCTCATGTTCTCGATCACCACCGCCTGGTACTTCGGGTTGGGTCTCGTGTCGGGGAAGGCCGCCGACCGCTACGGGCCGCGCCCCGTGCTCGTGGTCGGCGCGCTGTGCCTGGGCGCCGGCCTGCTGATCACGTCGCAGGTCCCGAACATCTGGTGGGGCTACGTGACGTACGGCCTCGGGGCCGGCACGGCGGTCGCGTGCGGGTACGTCCCGATGGTCGCCGTCGTCGGCGGGTGGTTCGAACGGCGGCGGACCCTCGCGCTCGGGATCGCCGTCGCCGGGATCGGCTTCGGCACGCTGCTGTGCGCACCGCTCGCGAGCGTGCTCATCGACGCCCACGGGTGGCGCACCGCCTACGTCGTGTTCGGCATCGGCGGGACGCTCGTCCTGCTGCTCGCCGCGCTCGGCGCGCACCGACCACCGGGCCACGCCGGCTCGGCGCCGGCGAACCTGCGCCACGTCGTCCGGCAGCGACCGTTCGTGGTGTTCTACGTCGGCGCGCTGCTCGGCTCGACGGCGCTGTTCGTGCCGTTCGTGTTCATCAAGGTCTACGCCACCGACCAGGGCGTCGACACACGGCTGGCGGCCACACTCGTGGGCCTGATCGGCGCGTCGAGCATCGTCGGCCGGCTCGGCCTCGGCGCGCTCGGCGCCCGGTACGGCTCGCTCCGGCTGATGCAGGCGAGCTTCGGGATGATGGCGGTCAGCTACCTGCTGTGGCTCTTCGCGGGCGGGAACGTCGCGATGCTCGTGGCCTTCACGATCGTGATGGGGTTCGGCTACGGCGGGTTCATCGCCCTGTCCCCGGCGGTCGTCGCCGTGCTGTTCGGCACGGTCGGCATGGGGGCGATCCTCGGCGCGGCCTACACGGCGGCGGGCATCGGCGGTCTGATCGGGCCGCCGGTCGCCGGCGAGATCATCGACCGCATCTCCTACGAGGCGGCGATCGTGTTCGCGATGGTCCTGACGGCGCTGAGCACGATCGTGCTGATGTTCATCCCGAACCGGAGCACACCCCCGCCGGCCGTCGCCGCCGGGCCGGCCGACCGACTCGCCGGTCGCGACGCCGGCCGACCCGCCGACCGACCGGGCGGAGATGGCGTACCGACCGACGACGCCGCGGCGCCGGTGGAGCCGGCCGGTCGCGACGCCTAGCCTCGGGGTCATGGGTCGAACCTCCCGCCGCGACGTCCACCAGGGCCGCGTGACCGCGCCCGACGACGACCTGCCGCCGCTGCGTCAGCGTTCCAAGGCGGTCACCGTGACGGCGTGGACCGTCGTCGCCGGTCTCGTGCTGGCGGTCGCCATGCCGGTGCTGATCATCATCTTCGGCTGAGGCCGGGTCGCGCCCGTCGGGCGGCGCGGCTCGCCGACCGGGCTCGGTCAGGCGCAGGAGGCGCAGCGACCGAAGATGTCGATCGCGTGGTGACGCGGCGAGAAGCCGGACTCGTCGGCGAGACCTTCGAACGCCCGGTCCAGCGATCGTTCGAGGGAGGCGTCGAGCGTCACGTCGGTGATCAGTCCGCAGTCCTCGCAGATGAGGTGGTGGTGGTGCTCGGTGAGGTCCTCGGCGAGCTCGTAGTGGGCGTGCTCGGCGCCGTGCACCAGCCGCCGGACGACACCGGCCTCCTCCATGATCGCCAGGTTGCGGTAGGCGGAGCTCTGCGACAACTCGGGGGCGAGCTGGAGCAGTGCCGGCAGGGTGACCGGCGCGCCGGTGCTCGTGAGCGCCTCGACGATGCGTCGGCGACCGGTCGTGTACCGCTGGTCGCGCTCCATCAGGCGTTCGCGCGCCATCCGGTGGATCTCGGCACTGCCGGGTCGGGCACCGTTGGAACGCTGATCGCGTGTGCTCGTGTCGTCCGCTGCCGTTCCCATCTCGCCGAGAACGCTACCGGACGCGCATCGCGGCGGCGGCATTCATCACCTGGGGTGGCACGTGCACGCCGGGGGTCAGCACCGTCCGGGTCGACGGGTCCACCCGGGCGACGGTCCCGCCGGCGGCGAAGTGCACGGTCACCGAACCGTCGCACTCGAGCACCAACCGGTGCGTGCTCCGCCCCTGGCAGTCGATCAGCACGTCGCTCACGAGTTCGTCCATGTGGCCACATCGTACGGCGCCTCACGTTGTTTAGGAATGATTCCGACTAGCATTTCTGTCATGACCCCCGCCCATCCCTCCCGGTCACCGTCCGCTCCGGCTTCCTCGGTGCCGGCAAGACGACACTGCTCAACCACGTCCTCACCAACTGCGAGGGGCGCCGCGTCGCCGTCATCGTCAACGACATGAGCGAGATCAACATCGACGCCGAGCTCGTCGCCAGCGGCGGCGCGGCGCTCGACCGCACCGTGGTCGATCTGCTGGTCGACCAAGTCGAGTTCGCCGACGTCCTCGTCGTGTCGAAGCCCGATCTGGTCGATCCCGAGGAGTTGGCACGCGTGACGGCACTCGTCCGCCGGCTGAACCCACGAGCGGTCGTGGAGATCGCCGAACGGGGCGTCGGCCCGACGGCGGGGAACCTCGCCGGCGCCCGCCGGGCCGCGGCGCTCGTCGTCGGCGCGATCGACGCGCTCGGCTGATGCCGCTCCGGCCGGCGGGCGATCATCGGCATATGTAGATATTCAGATTATTGCATGTTATGTTGGCGGCGTGGACATGACCGCACACCCCGTCGATCCGGACCCGACCGGTCGCGACGCTGCCGACCGCTACCGCGGTGCGGCCGACCTGCTGCGGGCGCTCGCCCACCCGGCGCGCCTGCGCATCGCGGTCGAGCTGGGCGACCACGAGCGCTGCGTGCACGAGCTGGTCGACGCGCTCGGCCTGCCCCAGCCGACGGTGTCGCAGCACCTCCAGGTCCTGCGCGCCGCCCGGGTGGTCACCGGTCGACGCGCCGGGCGCGAGGTGCGCTACTCGCTCGCCGACCACCACGTCGCCCACATCGCCGCCGATGCGATCGCCCACAGCCGCGAACCCTGAACCACCACCACGACGACCACGACGACCACGACCACCACGACCACCACGACCACCACGAACACGACCCCACCACGACCACCACCCCCAGGAGGAACCACCATGAGCACCGCCACCGACCACCGCCCGCACACCGACCACGGCCACCGCCACGGCCCCGACTGCGGGCACGCCGCCGTCGAGCACGACGACCACGTCGACTACGTCCACGACGGCCACCTGCACCGCCAGCACGACGACCACTGGGACGAGTGCGAGGGCCCCGGCGGGTGCATCACCCACGACGACCACGACCACGTGCACGGCCCCGACTGCGGGCACGAGGCGGTCCCCCACGGCGACCACGTCGACTACCTCCACGACGGCCACCGTCACGCCCCCCACGGCGACCACGTCGACGAGCACTGATCCGGCTCCGGTCCACGGCGCCCGCCCGCCCTCGATCCTCGACCCGCGTCCACCGATTCCGTGGTGGATTCCGATCATCCGGTGACCACCGACGTCGTCAGGACCGGGTTGGGGGTCAGCGGCCGGGGTCGGGGTGGTCGCAGTCGTCGTGGAGCTCGCCGTGGCCGTGCTCGTCGACCAGGACCGCCTCGTGATCGATCCGGACGAGCCGGCCGCCGAACGCGGCGGCCAGGAGCTCGGGGCGGAGCGCCTCGGCCGGCGGACCGTCGGCGACGACCTGACCGGCGAGCAGCACGACCCGATCGGCCCGGTGCGCCTCGTCGAGGTGGTGGGTCGAGAACACGACGGACGCTCCCCGCGCCGTCTCGTCGGCGATCACACCGAGGATCGCCTCCTGGCTGGCGAGGTCGAGCCCGGTGATGGGCTCGTCGAGCAGCAACAGGTCGGGCACGTCGACGAGCGCCTGGGCGACCAGCACGCGCTGGCGCTGCCCGCCCGAGAGCTGACCGAAGGCGCGCCCGAGCAACTCGGTGACCTCGAGCCGCTCGGCGGCGGTGGCGACGGCGTCCCGGTCGGCCCGCCGGAGGGGCCGGACGAGGCCGAGCCGGCGGAAGCGCCCCATCCGCAGCACCTCGTCGACCGTCATCGGCATCCACCGGTGGAACGCGTGCTGCTGGGCGACGAAGCTGATGCGGGGCCGACCCTCGAAGCGCACGACGCCGCGCGTCGGCTCGAGCAACCGGGCGAGCAGGCCGAGCAGCGTGCTCTTGCCGCTGCCGTTCGACCCGACCAGGGCCACCGACCGACCGCCGACGAAGGTCAGATCGGTGGGCGCCAGCGCCAGGATCGAGCCGTACCGGACGGTCGCGCCCGTGAGCGCGACCATCACCGCGCCGGGGCCCGCGGTTCCGGGGCTCGCGGGGCCGGGGTCCGCGTCGGGGACACGATCAAGGTTGGTCATGCGAATGGATCTCAGTATGGTTAGAGAAAGAGTCGTTCCCACTTCGGGGTGACGGCCGACGGTGCGAGATGGAGGATGACGATGCGCGGACGCTACCGGACGACGATGGCGATGATCGGGGCGATGGGCCTCGTCGCGGCGAGCTGCGGGAGCGACGACGACACCGCCGACGACACCGCTGACGCTCCCGAGGTGACCGACGCCCCCGTCGTCGACGACGACGATCACGACGACGATGGCGACGACGATCACGACGACGATGGCGACGACCACGAGGACGACGAGGATCAGGACCACGAACACGACGAGGATCTCCCGCTCGTCGTGGCGACCACCTCGATCTGGGCCGATGTCACCGAGCACGTGGTGTGCCACGGCCTCGCCGACGTCCGGGCGGTCGTGCCGACGGGGGTCGATGCGCACTTCTACGAGCCGTCGCTGCAGGACCGCGGGCTGATGGGCGACGCCGCGATCGTGATCGCCAACGGCCTGTTCCTCGAGGAGGGGCTGATCAGCACGCTCGAGACGATCGCCGCCGAGGGCGTGCCGGTGTTCGAGGTCGCCGACCACATCGCCGAGCCGATCGAGTTCGCTGGCGACCACGGCCACGACCACGACGACGACCACGGACACGACGACGACCACGGACACGACGACGGGCACTCACACGACGACGACCACGGGCACGACGACGACCACGGCCACGACGACGGACACTCACACGACGACCACGGACACGACGACGACCACGGACACGACGACGGGCACTCACACGACGACGACCACGGACACGACGACGACCACGGCCATGACGGCGACGACCACGGACACCACCACGACGGTGACGACCCGCACGTGTGGCTCGACCCGGCGCGGGTCGCCGCGGTGCTGCCGGTCCTCGGCGACGCGATCGCGGCGGCCACCGGCATCGACGCCGACGCCGTCGCCGAGTGCGTGGCCGACTACCAGGCCGAGCTGCTCGACGTCGACGCCGAGATGACCGAGATGTTCGCCTCGATCGACGACGACCTGCGCCGGCTCGTGTCGACGCACGAGTCGCTCGGCTACCTCGCCGACCGCTACGGCTTCGAGATCATCGGCACGGTGCTGGAGGGCACGTCGTCGATGGCCGAGACGAACCCGGCGGCGCTCGAGGAGCTGGCGAACGACGTGATCGCGGCCGGTGTGCCCGCCGTGTTCGCCGAGGCCGAGACCAGCCAAGCCGACATCGAGGCGCTCGCCGGCCGGGCCGGCGTCGAGGTGGTCGTCCTGCCGACCGAAGCGCTCGGCGACCCCGACAGCGGCTACGGCACGTACGTCGAGTTCCTGCGCCACAACGCGCAGCTCATCTCGGACGCCCTGAGCTGATCGTCGAGGGGCTGATCACCGGACATCCCCCGACCGTCGACCCACCAGGCACACTGTGGCGGTGACGTTCATCACCGACCCGTGGGCCTGGTGGGTCGAACCGTTCGTCGTCAACCCGTTCATGCGCAACGCGCTGTGGGCGGGCCTGCTCGCCGCGGTCACCACGTCGATCGTCGGCGCCTGGGTCGTGCTGCGGGGCCTCGCGTTCCTCGGCGACGCCCTCGCTCACGGCGTGCTGCCCGGCATCGCCCTGGCGTTCGTGATCGGCGTCGACACCTCGATCGGCGCGTTCGTCGCCGCGCTCGTGATGGTCGGCGGTGTCGGGCTGATCCGGAACCACTCCCCGCTCCCCGACGACACCTCGATCGGCATCCTCTTCGTCGGCTTCCTCGCGCTCGCCGTCGTGATCATGTCAAGCCAGATCGGGGCCTACACGGGCGACCTGAACCGCTTCCTGTTCGGCTCGATCACGTCGGTCACCACCGCCGGGCTGCGTCGCCAGCTGATCGCCGCAGCCGTCGTGCTGACCGGGGTGGTCGTCTTCTACCGCGCCTTCCTCGTGATGACGTTCGACGAGGTGCAGGCCCGCATGCTCGGCTTCCGGCCCAAGCTCGCCAACGTCGGCCTGCTCGTGCTGCTCGCCGTGGCGATCGTCGCCTCGTTCGAGACGGTCGGCAGCCTGCTCGTGTTCGCCTTCCTCGTGGCGCCGCCCGCCGCGGCGTCGCTCATCGTGCGGCGCGTCCCGTGGCTGATGATCACCGGGGCGCTGCTCGGCGCGGTCTCGGCCGTGGTCGGGATCCTGCTGAGCTTCCACCACCGGATGGCCGCCGGCGCGGCGATGGCGCTCACGTCGGTGGTCATCTTCTTCGTCGTGCTCGCCGGGTCGGTCGCCGTCCGCGCGCTCGCCGATCGACGGCGCGACCCGGCCACCACCTGACCCGCGGGGATACGCTCGACCCATGGCCGAGAACGAGATCGTCGCCGGTTGGTTCGAGCCCGGTGAGGCGATGCCGGCCGATCCTCGCCTCGCCGGCACCGCCATCGCCGATTCGGTGGTCGACCTGATCGGCAACACCCCGTTGGTGCGGATGCGTCGGATCATGGAGACCGAGGGCATCACCAGCCTGCTGTGCATGAAGATGGAGACCACGAACCCCGGTGGGTCGGCCAAGGACCGCCCGGCCCTCGAGATGATCCTCGCCGCCGAGCGCGAGGGCCTGCTGCGCCCGGGAGGCACCATCGTCGAGCCGACGAGCGGCAACACCGGGGTCGGCCTCGCCATCGTCGCGGCCCAGCGCGGCTACCGCTGCGTGTTCGTGATGACCGACAAGGTCGCGCCGGAGAAGATCTCGCTGCTGAAGGCCTACGGCGCCGAGGTCGTGGTGTGCCCGGTGGCGGTCGAACCGGACGATCCGCAGAGCTACTACAAGGTCGCCGAGCGGCTGACCCACGAGCTCGAGGCCTTCCGCCCCAACCAGTACGCCAACCCGCACAACCCGGTCGCCCACGTGAAGACCACCGGACCCGAGCTGTGGGAGCAGACCGCCGGGCGCATCACCCACTTCGTCGCCGGGGCCGGTACGTGCGGGTCGATCACCGGCGTCGCCCGGTACCTGAAGGAGCGCAACCCCGACATCCGGATCATCGCCGCCGACCCGGAGGGCTCGGTGTTCTCCGGCGGGTCCGGGCGGCCGTACCTCGTCGAGGGCGTCGGTGAGGACTTCTTCCCCGCCGCCTGGGAGCCCGAGCTGTACGACGAGGTCATCCCGATCAGTGACGAGGAGAGCTTCCTCACCGCCCGTCGGGTCAGCCAGGTCGAGGGCATCCTGATCGGCGGTTCGGGCGGGATGGCCGTCGCCGCCGCGATCCAGGTCGCCAAGCGCGCCGACCCCGACGACATCGTCGTCGTGTTCAACCCCGACTCCGGCCGGGGCTACCTGTCGCGCGTGTTCGACGACGAGTGGATGGCGAACTTCGGGTTCCTCCGCGAGTGCGAGCAGTGCGTCGCCGCGGTGCTCGACACCCGCAGCCCGACCCTCGACTCGCTGCTGTACGTCAACCCGGCCGAGACCGTCCGCATCGCCATCGAGCGGATGCGCGCGAACGGCGTCAGCCAGCTCCCCGTGTGCAAGAACACCCCACCGTTCGCCGCCGCCGAGGTGTCGGGCGCCGTCGACGAGCTCGACCTGATGGAGGCGATCCACCGCGACCCCTCGGTGCTCGAGACCGCCGTCGAGAAGGTGATGGGGCCGAAGCTGCCGACGATCGGCGTCGGCCAGAAGCTCGAGCTCGCCGTGCAGATGCTCGAGACCGCACCGGCGCTGCTGGTCCTGTCGGGCGGCCGGCCGCTCAGCGTGCTGACCCGCACCGACGTGCTGTCGTACTTCGAGGCCGTCGCCGACGAGGCGGTCGGCCGTGGGTGAACAGGAACAGCAGGTCGGCTGGGCGTTCGAGACCCGCGCCATCCACGCCGGCCAGGAGCCCGATCCGACCACCGGCGCGGTCGTCACGCCGATCTCGCTCTCGACCACGTTCGTCCAGGACTCGGTCGGCGTGCACAAGGGCTACGAGTACGCCCGGTCCGGCAACCCGACCCGCTCCGCGCTGGAGGCCTGCGTCGCGTCGCTCGAGGGCGTCACCCACGGGCTCGCGTTCGCGAGCGGTCTCGCCGCCGAGGACGCCGTGCTGCGGCTCCTCCGGCCCGGGCAGCGGGTCGTGCTCGGCAACGACGCCTACGGCGGCACGTTCCGGCTGATCGCCAAGGTGTGGGAACCGCTCGGCGTCA
>SKSP01000447.1 GCA_007122945.1 Ilumatobacteraceae bacterium
CGGCGAGCAAGTCGGTCACGGCGAGGCCGTCGCCGGTCGCATCGACGCCACGGGCGAACGTCAGCACCTGGCGCACCATGTCCGCGCCACGCTGCGTGCTCTGCTCGATGGTGGCCAGGATCTCACGTCGTTCCGGGTCGGACTCGTCGGCGGCGAGCAGCTGGACCGCCATGAGGATCGGGGCCAGCACGTTGTTCAGGTCGTGAGCGATGCCGCCGGCGAGCGTGCCGATGCTCTCGAGCCGTTGAGCGCGCAGGAACTGCTGCTCGATGCGCTTGCGTTCGCTGACGTCGGTGTTGATCACGAGCACCGACGCCGGCGCGTCGGACTCGTCGGGGAGGAGCGTCCACGAGCTCTCGACCACGATCTCGTCGCCCGTCCGGTTGCGCTGGATCATCTCGCCCGACCACTCACCGGCCGCGACGAGCTGCTCGGACGCCCGATCGAACTCGTCCGGGTCGGCGAACAGCAGGTCGCGGGCGGACCGACCGTGGGCCTCCTCGGCCGACCAGCCGTACAGCCGCTCGGCGCCACCGTTCCAGTACGTGAACCGGTGCCCGGCGTCCAGGATGAAGATCGCGTCACGAGCCCGGTCGAGCAGCTGCTGGCGTTCCTCCAGCCTCGCCCGCAGGCGGACCTCGTCGGTGACGTCGCGGAAGTAGACGGTCAAGCCGTGGTCGGACGGGAACGCGTCGACCTCGAAGGTCCGGTCGAGCGGTTCGTAGTACTCCGTCGCCGTCTGCCGTTCACCCGTCGCGACGGCCTCGTGGTAGGCGTGGTAGGACGGCCCACCGACGGCCGGGGCGAACTCGTCCCAGACGTTCCGGCCGACCAGGTCCTCGCGGCGACGCTCGAGGAGATCCTCGGCCTTCTGGTTGAGGTACACGAAGCGCCAGTCGGTGTCGAGGGTGAACAGCGCGTCGGTGATGCTCTCGAACGTGTCCGTCAACCGAGCAGCGAGCCGCTCCACCTCCCGCTCGGCGCGGACGCGGTCGTCCACGTCCTGGAAGGCACCCTGGAGGCGCACCACCCGGCCGTCGTCGTCCTGTGCGGCCTCACCGACCGCGCGCACCCAGATGCGGCGTCCGGTCCGCGTCTCGGTCTCGAGCGTCAGGTCGAACGGGGTCCCGTCGGTGCGACACGCCTCGAGGGCGGCGAGGACCTGCGAACGGTACGGCTCGAGGTACAGCGCGATCGCCTCGTCGAGGTCCGGGACCTGCCCGACCGGATAGTCGAGGATGCGGTTGAGCTCGTCCGACCAGTACACCTCGTCGGTGTCGAGGTCGATCGCCCACCCGCCGAGGCGCGCCATCGAGCCGGCGATGCGCAGCAACGAGGCGCTGGTGGTGTCGGGATACCTCATGACTCGGTCACCACACTGTGTCCACCTCACTGTGTCCACCTCGCGCCGACGTTCGCCGCACATCGTGTCGGATCATTGTGTCGGACCTCGCGACAGGTTCTCCTAGTGCACCTGGGTCATTTCTGATCGTCGGTGGACCCCACCTCATACCACGACCCACCACGACGCGCCCCGCGCGCCGAGCAACTCGGTCACGACACGAATCTCGTCCGCACCGGCCGCGGCGTCCGCGACGACCGCCACGACGGAACCGCCCGATCCGGGAGTCGTCGCGGCCACCCCCGTGGCACCGACGGCATCGACCAGCGCGGCGTGATCGGGCCGGAGCGGAACGGCTCGCCGACGGATCCTCCAGGTGCGGTCGACGCCATCGGCGAACGTCCCGAGCGCCCCGGCCTCGAGGGCGTCCGCGGACCGACGCGCGAGCTCGGCCAGCTCGGCCATCGCTGCGGAGATCTCGTCGGCGCGCCGCCGCAGCGAGCCGTGGTAGCGGCCGGAGTCGGAGGCGGACGACGGATCCCACCCGACCACCAGCCGGAGGGGTGTCGCCGGCCGGAGCTCGCGGACCGTCGGCACGACGGTCCCGTCCCGCTCGAGCATCTCGGCGGTGTCGACGAGCACCGGGCGGCCGACGGACTGGACCACCCGGTCCTGCCAGCCCGCGGCGATGCCCAACTCGGTGACCTCCGCGTCGAGGGCGAGCGCGGCGACGACGAGCGGATCGAGATGGTGGTCCGCCGCGGCGGCGACGGCGTCGATCACCCCGACCGCGATCGCGCTCGACCCGGCGAGCCCGACCGAACGCGGGATCCCGGTGGACCATGCCAGCTGCAGGTCGGGAACGGCACGACCGCGCTCACGCAGGTGCACGGCGCAGCGCACGAGGGCCGCGGTGACGATGCGCTGCGGGCCCGGGTGCCCCGACCGGCGGACGTCGTCGACGAACGCGTCCACCGATGACCACGCCACCCGATCTGCTGGACCCGTGATCGTCAACCCGGACCCGGCCGGGGCCGGGGTCGCCGTGACCGTGGCGGTGAGACCGGGCACCGGCACCGCGACGACCGCGCCGCCGTACCCGTCGGACGGGTTGCCGACCAGCCCGACCCGCGCCGCGACGACCCGTTCCGTGCTCCCGGACATGGCGCGCAGCGTACGGTCCACCGACCAGCGGATCCGCCAGCGGATCCGGCC
>SKSP01000248.1 GCA_007122945.1 Ilumatobacteraceae bacterium
CCGTCAGCGTGAGGGGTTGCGCTTCACCTCGCGGAACGCGACACCGCGATCGGCGGCGTGCTCGCGAGGCATGCCGAGGATCCGCTCGCTGATCAGGTTCCGTGCCATCTCGGTGCTCCCCCCTCCGAGGCAGCTCGCCTGTCGCCGGACGTAGTCGACGCCTTCGGTCCCCGCGGCGGGCTCGTCCCACACGAGTGCGGACCGGCCGGCGAGCTCGAGTCCGATGGTCACCCGCTCGACCTCGGCCATGCCTCCGAAGAGTCGGACGAGAGAGCCCGCCGGGCCGGGGAAGTGTCCCGACTCGATGCCGGTGCGCACGCGATCGATCAGGGCCCGCTGGACGACGTTGAGCACCTCGGTCTGGCCGATGAGCTGGCGGGTGATCGGATCGTCGGCCTTGCCCTCGCGGCGCGCGATCGAGGTGATCCGCCGTCGGCCGGCGTCGCCGGTGTTGCGGTAGCGGCCCTGCGTGTACGGCGACGAACCCCCGACCGCCGCGCGCTCGTGGAAGAGCAGGCGGGTGGCGACGGTCCACCCGTCGTCCACCGCCCCGACGACGTTCTCCGCCGGAATGATCGCGTCGTCGAAGAACTCCTCGCAGAACTCCTCGGTGCCGTCGACCATCTTGATCTGGTTGACGGTGATGCCCGGGTGATGGATGGGGACGATGAACATCGTCAGACCACTGTGCTTCGGCACGTCCCAGTTCGTGCGTGCGAGACAGAGCGCGAGGTCGGAGCGATAGGCGTAGGTGCTCCAGATCTTCGATCCGTTGAGGACGAAGACGTCGCCGTCGCGCTCCGCTCGTGTGAGCGCGCCGGCCATGTCCGACCCGCCGCTCGGCTCCGACATGAACTGCACCCACAGCTCGTCGCCGCGCAGGAAGGCCGGGATGTAGCGCCGCCGCTGCTCCTCGGTCCCGAACTCCAGCACGGTCGGTCCGGTGATCGACATGGTCGGCGTGCTGAACAGCAGCGGCATGTCGAAGTCCTCGGAGACGTCGTTGATCACGCGCTGGTAGTAGATCGGGAGACCCTGGCCGCCGTACTCCGCAGGGTAGCAGACGCCCGCGAACCCGCCGTCGAACAGCCGGCGCTGCAGGTCGCGGTTCATCGAGGCGCGGTCGTCGTCGTCCTCCATGGGGTTCCACGGGCGGTCGTGGTCGCGCCGCGGGAGGTTCTCCTCCATGTAGGTGCGCACGCGCTCGCGGTACGTGTCGAGGTCTTCGAGCTGGTCGGTCATGTTGTCACTCTCTCGATGGTCACTCTCGATGGTCACTCTCGATGGCGGTGCAGGGTCCCGGGTGTTCAGATGCCCAATCCGCTGGCCAGGATCTCGCGGTGCGCGTTGGGGTCGCCGAACAGGCCGCGATTCACCGTGGCCCGGCGCAGGTACAGGTGGATGTCGTGCTCCCACGTGACGCCGATCCCCCCGTGCAGCTGCACGCAGTCCTGGATCAGTTCGACCGTACGATCGCCGACGTAGGCCTTCGCGGCGTGCACGAGCTCCGGCGACCCGCCGGAGGACACCGCAACCGCCGCTTCGTCGGTGATCGCGTGGGCTGCCTCGATCCAGAGCTTCATGTCCGCGTACCGGTGCTTGAGCGCCTGGTACGACGCGAGCGGGCGACCGAACGAGTACCGGTCGAAACCCCACTCGATCGTGAACTCGAGGACGCGGGCCGCGGCGCCGCACGACTCCGCGCACTGCAGCACCACGGCGACGAGTCGTTGCCGGTGAACGTCGTCGTCAGCGCCACCGACCTCGCCGACGACGTCGTCGCCGCTCACCCGGACGTCGTCGAGGCGGACCCGTCCGAAATGGCGCAACAGGTCGAGTGAGGCCTGGCGGGTGATCGTCACGCCCTCGGCATCGCTGGTCACGAGGAACTGGGTCGGACCGGCATCGGTCGAGGCGGTGACGAGGAGCTGATCGGCCTGGTCCGCCGCCTCGACGGCGACGGCTTCGCCGGCGAGGACGAAGCCGTCGGTGTCTCGCGTGGCATGGATCGGTGGTCGGGCATCGGGCCCCCGGTCCGGGTCCCCGACCCATGTCGCGACCGACTCGCCGGCCATGATCGAGGCGAGCCGGTCGGGGTGCCCACCATGGCGCGCCAGGGTCTCGGCCACGACGTTCACCGGCACGAGCGGGCTGGGGAGGACGTGCCGCCCGAACTCCTCGGCCACGATCGCCAGGTCGGCGGCCCCGAGTCCGGAGATGCTGCCCCCACCCGCCGACTCGGGAACGAGGAACGAGGCCGCTCCCAGCTCCACGGCGGCCCGCCACCAGGCGGGATCGAACGCCTCGACGGCATCGATGCGCTCGCGGACGGCCGACATCGGGGTCTCCTGCTCCACGAAACGGCGCAACGTCTCCTGGAAGAACTGTTGGTCATCGGTCAGATCGAGTCGCACGCGTGATGCCTTTCGGGGAGCGAGGGGTGCTGCACGGGGTTCTGCACGGGGTCTGCGGGGATCGTCAGGTCGGTGCGTCGGTCTCGGCGGCCGTGGGATCGAACGCGACCAGATCGGGTCCGCCCAGCCGCACGACGTCTTCGAAGTCGACGGTGTGGCCGGACCACGAGGGAGGTCGCCCGGCGATCCAGAGCACGACGGCGGCGACGGACTCCGCGGTCACGGCGACCGTGTCGGGTGAGCCTCCGCCGTAGGCGACCTCGGCGGGCTGCGTCGCGGCGATGTGCTGCCAGCCTTCCGTGGCGACCAGTCGGTTGACGCGCAGCGTGTTGACCGCGATGCCGGTCGTCTCGAGATCGAGGCACTCCGCCCAGCGCTCGAGTGCGATCTTCGATGCGGAGTACATGCCGAGCCCGACGAGGGGTCGCTGGGAGGCGCCGGTGCTGATGTTGATCACGGAGCCGCCGCCGCGTTCGAGCATCCCGGGGACGAAGCCGTGGCAGAGCTGGTGGGGCGCCACGACGTTGACCCTGAACGCGCGGCCCCACCGATGCCACGGGACCTCGAGGATGGGGCCGTTGGAGGTGTAGGCGGCGTTGTTGACGAGGACGTCGCACCGCCCGAACTCGTCGAGGGTCCGGCGCACGATCTCGTCGGTCTGGGACTCGTCGGCGAGGTTCGCCTGCACGCCGATCGCGTTCACGCCGAGCGCCCGCACCTCGTCGGCGGTCTCCTCGACGGACCCGGGCAGGGGCCGGTCGTCGTCGGCGCGGGAGGTCCGTCCGACGACGACCAGGTCGCTGCCGCACGTCGCGAGCTGGAGCGCGATCTGGCGACCGATCCCGCGCGTCGCGCCGGTGACGACGGAGACCCGGCCGGACAGGTCGGGCCCGACATGGTCGGCCATGTGTCAGACGGTGGCGGGTGCTTCGATGCCGAGCAGGCGCATCATGTTGCCGCCCATGATCTTCTCGATGTCCTCCTGCGGGAGTCCTTCGAGCTCGTCCACGTACGTGATCGGATCGGCGAGCCCCTCGACGTGGGGGAAGTCGGAGCCGAAGATGATGTGATCCGCACCGAGCAGCTCCACCAGCTCACGAGGGTCCTCCTCGTGGAAGGGGTGCATGTAGAAGTTCCGCTTGAAGGTGTCGGACGGCTTCTCGGGGTACTCCTGGGGCATCTGCATGTACGCGCGGTCGAGGTGGCGGAGCAGGTTGGGGACCCAACCGGCGCCGTTCTCGATGAGGGCGATCTTCAGGTCGGGGAACCGCCAGCACGCCCCGTGCGTGATCATCGCCGTGACCGCGTCCTCGATGTCGCGGTGACGGCTGCCGACGGCCGCGGAGAACAGGCGGGGCTTGCCGAACGCCGTCATCTCCTGGCGGCCGCCTTCCCACTCGTTGGCGTACCGGGTGTACCCGGTGTCGGACGCGTGGATGATGACGAGGACGCCGGACTCCTGGACGCGCTCCCAGTAGGGGTCGAACTCGGGGAGCGCGAACGAGCGCGGTCCCTGGTAGCCCCATGCGGGCGCGGGGCGCATGAGGATCGTGCGCGCGCCGTGCTCGAGGACGAAGTCGAGCTCTTCGATCGCGCGATCGAGCAGCCCGGGGGTGATGATCGGCACGCTGAAGATCCGGCCCTCGTAGGCGAACGGCCACTCGTCGACCATCCAGCGGTTGAGGGCGTGCACGGCATCGGCGGCGAGATCGGGGTCGTCGCGCATCCGCTCCTCGAGGAGGCTGGCGAGCGTCGGGAGCATGATCGCGTACTGGATGCCCTGCTCGTCCATCAGCGCCAGGCGGTCCTTGGCGTTGCGGAACGCCGGCGGGCAGTCGATCCCCCGCCCGATCATCTCGCGCTGGGACTTGCCGTCGGGGTTGCCGTGCTGGAAGTACTCGGCCAAGGCCCCGGGACGCCCGACGCGATCGAAGGTCGGGTTCGGGATGTAGTCGCTGATCTGGCCGCGCACGACGATCTTCGTGCGGCCGTTGACGTCGATGTAGTCGATCGCTCCCCGTTGGGCCTCGGGGAGGTACTTCGTCATGGCCTCTGTGGTCTCGTAGAGATGGTTGTCAGCGTCGAACACTGGGAAGGGAAGCGAGCGTGATGGCATCGGGGGCACCTCCGGTTGGCGTGGTACTGGATATAGTAGCAAACGAACGTTTGGTTGTGAAGCGGGAGGATCCGAGATCGATGACCGAAAGCGCGATGACCGAGAGCGCGATGACGAGCGATCGATGACCGAGCCGGCGTCCGAGGCCCTCGACCGGTCCGATCCCGCGCGCACGTTCATCCACGACCTCGAGTTCGACTACGAGCCGATCGAGCGGGGCATGCGCGGCACGCTCACGCTGACACCCGAGGTGATGGCACCCGAGTCCGGGTCGCCGCTCGTCTCCGTGCTCGCCACCGTCGCCGACGTCTTCACCGGGATGCCGCTGTCGCTCTCGTCGCCGCCCACGGTGCCGCTGACGGTCGATCTGGTGGTCCGCGTCCTGCGGCCCGTGCCGCTCGGCCGCTACGCGATCGAGGCGTACGTCGTCAAGCCGGGCCGCACGATCACCTTGACCGAGGCGACGATCCGCGATGGCGACGAGACGGTGGCGCACTGCTGGGCGACCTTCGTGCCGTTCGAGCTCCCCGGACCGATGCCGTCGTCGTCGGCGTCCCGGACGCGTGTGGGCGACGGCGGCCTGGACCGGATGTTCATGGATGCGATCGGGGTGGTGATCGACGCGCCCGGGATCGCCACGATCGACAAGCGCGCCTACACGATGCAGCCGGCAGGGACCATCCAAGGCGGGGCGATCAGTGGGTTGGTCGAGGCCGCGGCGACGTCGATCCTCGGTGCTCCGTTGCGCGAGCTCGACGTGCGCTTCCTGGCACCGGTCAGGACCGGCCCGGCCCGCGCGACGGCCGTGAAGCTCGACGTCCACACCGTGCGGGTCACGGTCGTGGACGTCGGGGGTGACCACGACCGGCCGACCGCCGTCGCGGTCGCCCGGTCGTGATGCCCGTCATCTCGTGATGAGCGTCACTTCGTGATGCCCCAGCGTTCGAGCCCGAACGCCCGGATGGCGTTGCCGCGCATCAGCGCGTAGACCTCGTCGTCGTTCAGACCGGCCTGCTCGCAGATCTTGGTGGCGACGACCTCGGTGTTGGGGTACGTCGAGTCGGCGTGTGGGAAGTCGACCTCGAACGTGATGCGGTCCATCCCGATGCGGTCGCGGGCAGCGAGCCCGGACTCGTCGTCGAAGATGCACCCGTACATGCGACCTTCCAGGTAGCTCGTCGGAGGGTTCTTCAGCGAGGTCCCGAACGAGTTGTCGGACCGCTCTTCCCACAGCTTGTCCATCCGCTCGAGGACGTACGGCATCCAGCCGACCTGGCCTTCGCTGTACGCGATCACCAGGTTCGGGAACCGTTCGAGCGTGCCCGAGAACACGAAGTCGATCATCGATCCCATCGCGTTCTGGAACGTGAGGGTGGAGCTGACGATGAAGGGCGCATCGGGCGTCGTCTGGGGCATCTTGGACGACGAACCGATGTGCATGCACACGACGGTCTCGGTCTCCTCGCACACGGCGAACAGCGGGTCCCACTCCCCACTGTGGATCGATGGCAACCCGAGCGGGTACGGATTCTCGGAGAACGCGATCGCGTGGCTCCCGAGGTCGGCGCAGCGTCGAACCTCGGCCACGGCCAGGTCGACGTCCCACAGCGGGATGATCGTGAGGGGGATCAGGCGCCCGCGGGCGTCGCCGGCGCACCACTCGTCGATGATCCAGTCGTTGTAGGCCTTCACGCAGAGCAGCGACAGCTCCTTGTCGTCCTGTTCCATGAACGTCTGACCGCAGAACCGGGGGAGCGTGTTCGGGAAGCAGATCGACACGTCGACGTGGTTCTCGTCCATGGCCTGCAGGCGTTCGCGCTGCTTCCAGGCACCGGGATGGATCTCGTCGAAGTTCGTGAGTCCGAAGCCGAGCTCTCCGAGCCCGACGGCAGCGGACAGCCGGTTCAGGGGCGACACCAACCCGTCGTAGTACCAGACGTCGGCGACGTCACCGTCAGGCGCGGGAACCCACTTGAACGTCGTGGGGTCCATCCGTCCGGTCTCGCGCACGATGCGAGGTCCGCGTTCCTTGAACCGCGCGGGCAGCCGGCTCGACCACAGGTCGGGTGGCTCGACGACGTGGTCGTCGACCGAGATGATCTTCGGGATGTGCATGTTCGGGTACTCCTTTGTTGGCTAGGCCGTTCGGACCGACTCGGTGTCGCGGCCGGACCGGAGCACCGTGCCCGGCGTCGCGCCGGTCGGTTGCCCGTCGGTGACCGTTTCGACGCCGTTGACGTAGACGTGTTCGACGCCGACCGCCGTCGCGAGCAGCCGCTTGCTGTCGCCCGGGAGGTCGAACGCCACGTACGCAGGTTCGGCGGTGATCGTCGCCGGATCGAAGACGACGACATCGGCGTGGTAGCCCGCCTCGATGCGTCCGCGATCGCGCAGCCCGAACAGGCGCGCCGGTTCGTCGGTCAGGAGCTGGACGGCACGTTCCAACGACACGAGCTTGCGGCCGCGCAGGCAGTCGCCGATGAACCGCGTCGGATACGCCGCCCCGAGCATCCGGTCGAGGTGGGCGCCGGCGTCCGAGCCGCCCAACAAGACATCGGGATGCTCCCAGAACTCGCGTCGGAGCTCCCAGTCCTCGGTCGCATCGGCGCTCGGCTGGGGCCACAGGACGGTCTTGAGCTCGTCGTTGGTGACGATCTCCACGAGTGTGGTGAACGGGTCCTGGCCGCGTTCCGCAGCGATCTCGCCGACCATCCGGCCCCGGACCGATTCGTTCGCATCGGAGAGCACGTCGGGGCCGATCAGGTACCGCTCGAACTCCGCGAGCTGGCCGAGCGTCTCACTGGCGCGGGCCTTGGCCATCATCTCGTCGCGCACGGCCGGGTCGTTGAGCACCTCGATCCGCTCCGGCACCGGTCGATCGAGGATGTCGCGCCAGCCAGGGATCAACCAGAGCGCGCAGAACGTCAGGAAGCTCATGTTGTTGTCGGAGAACACGGGCATCGACAGCGCGACGACGCGCCCGCCGATCTCGCGTGCACGCGTCGAGGGCTTGAGCTGGTGCCGGGCACGGTCGGCCTTGTCGGCGCTGATGGACAGCACGTTCCAGTTGAGCGGTCGGTTGGCGCGGGCGCTCATGGACGCGAGGAGCTCGATCTCTTCGTCGGAGAACGTCCCGAGGCAACCCTGGACGATCGCCTCCAGGGTCGTGCCCTCGTGCCGGCTGACGACGTCGCACAGGGCGAGGACCTCGTCGTGGGAGGCGAATCGGCTCGAGACCGGTTGGCCGTCGCCGTCGTTGTGGGTCGACGAGAGGCTCGTCGAGAACCCGAGACCGCCGGCGTCGAGCGCGTCGCCGAGCGCGCCCTCGATCGCCCGCAGCTCGTCGGGGGTCGACTCGCGACCGGTCGACTCCGGTCCGATCACGAACCGGCGCAGCGCGCAGTGGCCCACCAGGAAGCCGGCATTGACGGCGGTCCGTCCCTCGAGCCGGTCGAGGAACTCGCCGAAGGTCGTCCAGTCCCAGTTCAGACCGCGCTCGAGCGCGGTCAGGGGCATGCCTTCCACCTGGGCCATCATCTTGCGGGTGTAGTCGGCGTCGCTCTCGCGGAGCGGGGCGAGCGTGAACCCGCAGTTGCCGCCGATGACCGAGGTGACACCGTGATTGCTCGACGGGGTCGCCGCGGCATCCCAGTGCAACTGGGCGTCGTAGTGCGTGTGGGGATCGACGAAGCCCGGGGCGACGATCCGGTCGGTCGCGTCGACGACCTCGCGCGCCTCGGCACCCGACAGGTCGTCGACGGCGGTGATCCGGCCGTCGACGATACCGACGTCGGCTCGGCGCGGCGCCGAACCGCTCCCGTCCACGACGGTCCCGTTGATCAGCATCACGTCGAACATCAGGTCACCTCACAAGGCATTGGGCTGTTCCGGACATCGGGTCGGTCATCGGGGGGTGCTCCTCGGGAGCCCGAGCATCCGCTCCGCGATGATGTTGCGGTGGACGTCGGTGGTGCCACCGTAGATCGCCGTGCCCTGCGCGAAGCGGTGGGAGTACTCGATCCAGCCACCGCCAACGGCACCGTCGGCGTCGTGGGAGAGGACACCCGCGGGGCCGAGCAGGTCGATGAGGTCGCGAGCCGAACGGATCAGGTTCTCCGAGGAGACGATCCGTCCCATCGGACCCGGAGCGAGCGACATCGTCTCGAGGTCGAGCGCGACCCGCGCGAGGCGTCGGCGGACGCCGGGGTCGTCGATCGGACGCTTCCCGTCGACGTCGGGCTGGCGGGCCCACTCGACGGCGTGCGCGTAGGCATCGACGGTCGCGCCTCCGTACATGCCGCCGCGTGACTCGATGACCGGGCCGCGGTCGTCGCCCATCCCGTGTTCGGCGTTGAGCGGGCCCATGAGGACCGACCAGCCGCGGTCCACCTCCCCGAGCCGGTAGTGATCGGAGATCCGGAGCCCGTCGAAGAACACCATGTTCGTGCGCTCGCCGCCGAGTGTGTGGACGGCCTGGATCTCCGCGCCCTCGAGCGGGCAGAGGAACATGGTGATGCCCTTGTGCTTCGGCGCGTCGGGGTTCGTGCGCGTGACGAGGAACGCGTACTGACAGTTCTGCGCGCCGGTCGTGAACATCTTCTGCCCGTCGATCACCCACTCGTCGCCGTCGCGGACGGCCCGCGTCCGCGCCGCCGCGAGATCAGATCCGGCGTCGGGTTCGGTGTAGCCCAGGCAGAAGCAGATGTCGCCCGATGCGACACCGGGCAACACCTCGTCCTTGAGTCGTTGCGAGGCGTGCTCGACCACGGCACTGAGCACGAGTCGCGTCGTGCCCTTGGTGATGGTCGGAACGTGGCGCGCCGCGAGCTCGCGCTCGAGGATGACCTCCTGGAACGGTGTCAACCCGGCGCCGCCCTCGGACTCCGACCACGTGGGGACGATCCAGCCCCGGGCCCCCAGCGCCTTGTGGAACTGCGCGTTGTGCCCGGCGCCGGTGCGCCACTCCTCCTCGTGGACCTCGTCGGTGAGGTGCTCGTCGAGGAAGGCGAGCACCTCGTCGCGGAATGCGGCGGTCTGCTCGTCCAGCTCGAGTGGTGCGAAGTTCATGCCGGTACCTCCGAGGTCGCGTTCGTCGCGGCGCCGAACAGGGCGTCCGCGGCGTCGTCCAGTTGATCGTTCGGATCGCCGCCGATGAGGGTCCAACCCTTCGCCCGGCGGAAGTAGAGCTGCGCGTCGGACTCGACGGTGAACCCGACCCCTCCGAGCGTGTGGACGCTGACCGAGCTGGCGTGCACGGCCGTGTGCTCGGCGAAGTGGTACGCCATGGGTACGAGCTCGCGTCGCACGGACGGGTCGGTGTCGGCCCACCACGCCGCCTTGCGGACGAGGCGACGCGACGTCTCGGCGTTCATCGCGGCGTCGACCAG